>DATLKW010000394.1:0-12811 GCA_035538175.1 Gemmatimonadales bacterium
TGCCGCAGTTCGTCCCTGCCGACGTGAGCGTCGCGCCGTTCATCATGTTGCTCGCGGCGATTCACGCGACCGAGGGCATCTTGTGGTTTGCCGCGCTCACGCTCGCCACGCGCTCGTTCGCGCGCTGGCTCCGGCGGCCTCGCGTGGCGCGGACGTTGGACCGCGTGACCGGCACCTTTCTCATCGCGGTAGGACTCGAGTTGGTACTCGAACGCAGGCGATGAGCGCTGGATCGGCCGCGAACTCGGTGGCCACTCCGGGCTCCCGCCGTGGCGTCGAACGGTGCGCCAGAGCGGCGCGGCCGGTCCGCAGGATCCCCACCAACCTGAGCGGCCCACTCGGGACGAGCGAACCCCTTCTCGCTACGGCTGACTCCGTCACGCTCCGCTCACGATCAGCGTGGCCACGAGGAGCAGCGCGATGAGCCCGTGGCTCGCGAAGATCTCCAGGGCGCGCAGGTGCACGCGGTCGCCGGAGCCTTCATCGGCCTCGTCACGTGGTGGCTCACGGAGGGCAGCCGAGTGAGCCCCGAGGCGGTGGACGAGGTCTTCCAGCACTGGTGGTAGAGGACCCCGCGTCGGCCGCAGCGAGCGTCTGGCGCGCGGGAAGAGACTTTGTACACTGGAACGCGGCATGAGCGACCCCCTGCGCCCCGCCGACACCCGATCGCCGCTGACCCAGGGCGGCGCCGCACCGGAACCGGCTCGGGCACGTGAGGGGAGTCCCCTGCTCACGGGCGTGCTCACCGGGCTCCTACTCGCGGCGCTCTGGACGCTCCTCGTCTACTTCGTCCACCAGCCCGTGAGCCTCGCGGGCTGGGGCGTCGGCGGACTCATCGGGATCGCGCTGGCCAAAGCCGCGCCCGCTCCACGCCGGGAGCTCGGGACCCTCGCCGCCCTCCTCACCGTGGGCACCGTGGTGCTCGCCAAAGTCCTGATTCTCGCCTTCGCGCTGCGGCCGATCGTCACGGACGAGTTCGTGCGCAACCGCACCGCGACCACGCTGCTCTACGTCATGGACATGCGGCGACATCGCACGTTCTCACCGCCGCTCCAAGCCGCGCTCGATGAGCAGGAACGCCGACATGCCGATACGACGCGAACGCTTCTTGGGGTTGAGAGTGTGTTCGAGCTGAGCGGACGGGTCTTCGCCGAGGCGCGGGCACGAGATTCGCAGGCCACGCGGTCCGAGCGCGAGCGGCTGGTGGAGACGTACTCGGACTCGATCTTCGCCCGCGAGGGGTTCCTGCCGATGCTCGGTCGACTCTTCGGCTTCTGGGATGCGGTGTGGTTGCTGTTCGGCGTCTCGAGCGCGTGGAAGCTGGCCCAGAGCGGGCCTGGGTGACCTACTGCCCGGACGTACCCTTCCGGCGCTCCGCCTCTTCGCGGGCCGCCTGTTCGCGCTCCTCGCGCTCGCGTTCCTCGCGCGCCCGCCGGACGCGCTCCTGGCGCTCCCGTAGGGCCGCTTCCTCTCGAGCCGCGGCGGCGGCCTCACGCACTGCGACGTCGGGTGACACCTGCTCGCGAGCGCGTTGCACCCGCTCCTGGCGCTGCCGACGATCGTCGCTCCCGCGTGCCTCGCGCTCGCGTTCGAGCTCGGCCTTGCGCCGGGTATTCATCCACCAAAACACCAGAAACAGACCGAACTGTGCAGGGAGAAGAAAGACGAACGACAGGGGGAACAGCCCTCGAACGGTGACCGAGACCGCGAGGCTCGCCACCGCCCACTTCCACCCCGTCATGTGCTCGTATTCGGCGGCCTTATAGAAGATCAGCGCGAACGTCAACCCGCCCAGGATACCGAGGATCACGTTCATGGGGCGAATATGCAACGCTCCGCAGGAATCACCAAACAGTCGGCCGGGGCACAGCCTCGGGGAGGAGACAAATGTTCTGGCTGATTCTGTTGCGCACGCTCGTCGTCGTCGCGGTCGGCGTGGTGATCTTCGCCCTCAGGCGCTACATGACGCGCTAGCGGCGATCGCGCGCGCCATCGACTCACGCGCGATTGGTCCGCTCGTGGCCAGCCGCCCCGAACGGAGGGTGGGTCTCGCGCGCAGAGCGATCTGGCCCCATCGTCTTGAGGGTGCTCCGGTCACCCGGATCTCGTAGGGCTTAGGGCCGGCTGCCACTTGGGGGAGGCGTCATATGAAAGGTGGGCTGTTTGCCGTCACCGGGTGGGGCCTCGCGCTCGTTGTGCTCGCGCCCCATCACGGCGGACGGGCCGAGGCGGATCAGCCGCTCTGGCAGGTCTACCGCCAGTCACTCCGAGGAGCCAAATACGTGGACCTGACGCACACGATTACCCCGTCGATCCCTGTATGGCCGGGCTTCGGCCCCTCCGTCTTCGGACCAACCGTGAACCCGAAGACCGGGGCGCCCTACACCTATGCGGCCGACGGCTTCGAGGCCACGCGCTACGTGTTCTCCACGGATCAGCTCGGCACGCAGCTCGATCCCCCGGCGCACTGGAACCCCGACTTCCCGGCCATCGACGAGTTGCCGCCCACCTTTGCAATCCGGCCGCTCGTCGTCATCTCGATCGTCGACCAGGTCGCGAAGACTCCGGGCTACCACCTGAGCGTCAACGACGTGCTCGCATGGGAGCGCCGCTACGGTCGGATTCCCGAAGGATCGGTCGTGTTCGTCCATTCGGGGTGGTCGCGGGACTGGCCCAACCCCGCGCTCGCGACCCGGACGCCCTTCCCGGGAGTATCGCTCGCCGCCCTCAAGTTCCTGCACGAACAGCGCAAGATCCTGTTCCACGGCCACGAGGCGCTGGATACGGACACGACACCGACGCTCGAAGGGGAGGCGTGGCTCCTGCGAAACGGATATACCCAAGCGGAGGGCGTGACGAACCTCGATCAGGTCCCCGAAGCCGGCGCCCTGGTCATCATCGGGTATCCCAAGCTGCAAGGCGGGACGGGCGGCTACGCGCGCTACATCGCGGTCTGCCCACCGGACTGGAAATACGGGGTCTCGGTCGGGGACGTGGCCGACGCGCCGCTCGCCAAGATGCCGAAGCGGTTGCACTGGGACGAGCGCCTCGGCGTGCGCGTGCGATAGGACCCCCGTACCGTCGCCGGCCGGGGAACCGGGCCGCCGACCGTCCGTCACAAAACCAGGGGGTCACGAGGGCTCCTAATCGCGCCCCTTGCGGGAACTTACGGGCCCGTCTATAGTTCGAGATTCGATTGGAATTTTTCCCGGAGCGTGTCGTTTGAAAGTCCGTACTTCGGTCAAGCCGATCTGCGAACACTGCAAAGTGATTCGTCGACGCGGCGTCATTCGCGTCATCTGCAAGCGTACGCCTAAGCACAAGCAGCGGCAGAGGTAGGGCATGGCACGCATTGCGGGCGTCGACCTGCCGCGCGACAAAAAGATCCAGTATGCCCTCCCGTACATTTACGGTATCGGGCCTAACAACGCGAGAAAGATCCTCGCGGAGACGGGCGTCAACGCCGACGCGCGCGTACGCGACTTGCGCGACGCCGAAGTGGCGCGGCTACGCCAGGTGATCGAGCGGGATTACAAGGTCGAAGGGGCGCTGCGCACCGAGGTCGCGATGAACATCAAACGCCTGATGGACATCGGGACCTACCGCGGCGGGCGGCATCGCAAGAACCTGCCGGTGCGCGGCCAGCGGACCCACACCAACGCGCGCACGAAGAAGGGGCCGCGGCGCGCCATCGCGGGCAAGAAGAAGCCCCTCTTGAAAAAGTAAATGGCACAGGCCAAGGCTGCAGGCGCGAAGCGCGCGAAAAAGGTGGTGGAGGCCGAGGGCATCGCGCACATCACCGCCACGTTCAACAACACGCTGATCACGATCACGGACATGCACGGGAACGCCATCACTTGGGGCTCGTCGGGGAAGGCCGGGTTCCAGGGCTCCAAGAAGGCGACGCCGTTCGCGGCCACCGTCGCGGCCGAGCAGGCCGCGCGCGAGGCCATGAACTTGGGCGTGCGCCGCGTGCACGTACGCGTCCAGGGCCCCGGGTCGGGCCGCGAATCGGCGATCCAAGCGCTCGCGACCGCCGGTCTCCAGATCCGCTCGATCCGCGACGTCACCCCGATTCCCCACAACGGGTGCCGGCCGCCCAAGAAGCGGCGGGTCTAGCCGATGGCCCGCTACACCGGCCCTGCCTGCAAACTCTGCCGCCGCGAGGGCACGAAGCTGTTCCTCAAGGGCACGCGCTGCCTCACCGAGAAGTGCGCGGTCGAACGCCGCGCCTACCCACCGGGCCAGCACGGGCAGTCGTCGGGGCGGCGCCGGAAAGCGTCCGATTACCAGCGCCAGTTGCGCGAGAAGCAGAAGGTGAAGCGGATCTACGGGCTCTCGGAACGGCAGTTCCGCAACATCTTCAATACCGTGCTGAAGGAGCCCGGGGTGACCGGCGAGGCGCTGCTCGTGGCGCTCGAGAGCCGGCTCGACAACCTCTGCTACCGCATGGGCTTCGCCGTGTCGCGCCGCCAGGCGCGGCAGCTCGTGTGCCACCGCCACGTGCAGGTCAACGGCCGCATCGTGGACATCCCGTCCTACCGGGTGCGCCCGGGCGACGAGGTGAAGCTGGGCGACGCGAGCCGCGAGCTCGTGCAGGTGAAACACGCGCTCGAACAGTTCGGGCGCCAACAGCCCGTGACCTGGATCCAGGTCGATACCGACAAGGCGCTGGGCAAGATGACGCAGCGGCCGACCCGCGACGCCATTCCGATTGCCGCGCAAGAACAGTTAATCGTCGAGCTCTATTCCAAGTGATGATGACGACTCTCGATTTGACCGGGTTGGTCCGCCCCCACCTGGTCGAGATGACCAAGCGGGAAGACAATCCGAACGCCGCCGAATTCCGCCTCCAGCCGCTCGAACGCGGCTACGGCTACACCCTCGGCAACTCGCTGCGCCGGATGCTGCTCTCGTCGCTCCGCGGCGCCGCCGTCTGGGCCTTCCGGCTCGACGGCGTCGTCCACGAGCACCAGACCATCCCCGGCGTGGTCGAGGACGTGCACCAGATCATTCAGCGCCTCAAGCAGCTCACCCTCGTGCTCGCGCCAGACGTGGACGAGGCGGTGATGCACATCAAGCACGAGAAGGCCGGCCCCGTCTACGCGCGCGACATCGAGCCCCACAGCGCGGTCACGATCGTGAACCCCGATCAGCTCCTCTTCACGGTCCAGGACGACCGCGAGATCGGGGGCGAGCTATACGTCAACAAGGGCCGCGGCTACGTCGAGGCGGAGCAGCACCCCGTCGACCGCACCATGCCGGTGGACGTGGTGCGCGTGGACTCGATCTACAATCCCGTGCGACGCGCCAACTTCACCGTGGCGGAAACGCGCGTCGGTCCGCGCACGGACTACGATCGCCTCACCCTCACGGTGGAGACCAACGGCACGATCTCGCCGGAGGACGCCGTGGCCTACGCCGCGGCACTTGCGCAGGAGCACTTCCGGTTCTTCGTCGACTTCGGCAAGGTGCCCATGGTCGCAGCGGAGCCGGCGGGGAACGGGGGCGCGACCGCCGGGCGGCTGCGCGACGTGCTGGCGCGCTCGATCGACGACGTCGGGCTCTCGGTCCGCTCCGTCAACTCGCTCAAGAACTCGAACATCCGCACCCTGGGCGACCTGGTGCAGTATCGCGAAGAGGACCTCCTCAAAGTGAAGAACGTGGGCGAGAAGGCGCTCGGGGAGATCGCCGAGCTGCTGCGGCGCGAAGGGCTGAACTTCGGCATGAAGTTCGAAGAGACGCCCGAGGAGCTCAAGGTGCTCGATCCCGGCGTCGCCCCGCAGGCGCACGTGAGCGAGGGCGAAGGGGACCTGGAGTAATGCGGCATCGCGCCAAGGGCCGCCAGCTCTCCCGCACGGCGAGCCACAAGCGCGCCCTGCTCGCCAATCTCGCGACGAGCCTGTTTCGCCACGATAAGATCGTGACCACCGAGGCGAAGGCGAAGGAGCTGCGGCCCTACGCCGAGCGCCTCATCACTCTGGCGCGGCGCGGCGACCTGCACGCGCGGCGGCTCGTCGAGCGCCGGCTCAAGGATCGCGACGTGACCCATCGCCTCTTCAAGGATCTGGGGCCTCGCTTCGCGGCCCGTCCCGGGGGCTACACCCGCATCATCAAGTTGGGCCATCGGGCGGGCGACGGCGCCGAGGTCGCGCGAATCGAATTGTTGGGTGAGTGACGCCCCCGGCGGAAGCGGAGCGCGGCGACCCGGAGGGCGAGACGCGCGGCGCGGCGAGCGACACGGGGGACCTCGGTCCCCCGTTTTGCTAAGCGGCCTTGGTGACCCGGTTGCCCTTGATACAGCGCGTGCAGACGCGCAACCGGCGAGTGGTGCCGTTCACCACCGCCCGCACCTGCTGCAGGTTGGGATACCAACGCCGGTTGGTCTTGTTGTTCGCGTGGCTGACGTTGTGTCCCACCACGGGGCCCTTGCCACAGATTTCACAGACTCGAGCCATTACACCCGTCCGATCGAACGATGAACGCCGCCAAGCATCGGCCAGCTCCGAAGCACGCGGCCGCGAAACCTAAACCGGCCCCGCAGCCCGGGCAACCCCGCCGCACCGCCCTCATCACCGGCATCACCGGCCAGGATGGCTCGTACCTCGCCGAGCTCTTGCTCGACAAGGGCTACGAGGTCGTGGGCGTGGTGCGCCGCACCTCCCACGACTCGTACGAACGGATCGGCCACCTCCTCGACCGCGTCCAGATCGTGCCGGCCGACCTCCTGGACCAGCATTCGCTCACGGCCGTACTACGCGATGCGAAGCCGGACGAGGTTTATAATCTCGCCGCCCAAAGCTTCGTCCCGACGTCGTGGACCCAGCCAGTCCTCACGGGCGAGTTCACGGCCCTGGGCGTCACCCGGCTGCTCGAGGCCGTGCGCCTCGCGCATCCGACAGCACGCTTCTACCAGGCGAGCTCGTCGGAAATGTTTGGCAACGCCGTCGAGACCCCGCAGCGCGAGACGACCCCCTTTTATCCCCGCTCTCCGTATGGCGTGGCGAAGGTGTACGGACACTGGATCACGGTGAACTACCGCGAGAGCTACGATTTGTACGCCGTGAGCGGCATCCTCTTTAACCACGAGTCGCCCCGGCGCGGCCTCGAGTTCGTGACGCGCAAGGTCTCCGACGGCGTGGCGCGCATCGTCAAAGGGAAAGCCAGCGAGCTTCGGCTCGGCAACCTCGACGCCCGCCGCGATTGGGGCTTCGCCGGTGACTACGTGGACGCCATGTGGCGCATGCTGCAGCGGCCGGTGCCGACCGACTACGTGATCGGGACGGGCGAGATGCACTCGGTCCGGGAGCTGTGTGAGCTGGCGTTCGGACACGTCGGGCTCGACTGGAAGAAATACGTGACGGTGGACCAGCGGCTCGTCCGGCCGGCCGAAGTCGACACGCTCCAGGCCGATCCCGCAAAGGCGCGTCGGGAGATAGGGTGGGCGCCCCGGACGACCTTCGCGGAGCTGGTCCGCATGATGGTGGACGCCGACGTGGAGCGCTGGTCGTGAAGGTGCTCGTCACGGGCGCCGACGGATTTGTCGGGCGGTGGCTCGCGCGGCGGCTGCTGGAAGACGGTCATACGGTGTATGGCGCCGTGCGGCCGGGGCAGACCCCGCCCCCGGTGCCGCCGACGGCGGACTTGACCCCCGCCGAGCGCGACGCCGTGCGCTGGCTCCCGCTCGAGCTCGATGATGCGGATTCGGTGCGACGGACCGTCGACCTTCCCTACGACGCCGTGATCCACCTCGCCGCCGTCTCCTCCGGCACCGACGCGAGCCGCGACCCGGGGTATGCCTGGACCATCAACGCCGCCGGCACTGCGCGGATCGCGGACGTCCTCGGCGACGCCAAGCGGGCCGAACGGGTGGACCCCGTCGTGCTCGTGGTGTCGACCGGCGAAGTCTACGGCCACGCCCCCGAGGCGCGACTCCGCCGCGAGACCGACCCCGCGGCCCCCTCGTCCCCCTACGCCGCGAGCAAACTGGGCGCGGAGATCGCCGCCCTCGAGGCGTGGCGCCGCACCGGCCTCAAGGTCATCGTCGCCCGCGCCTTCGCCCACACCGGACCCGGGCAGGACACGCGCTTCGTCGTGCCCGCCTTTGCCGAGCGCCTGCGATTCGCCAAGCGGGTTCACGCGCCGGTCGTAAAGGTCGGCAACCTGGAACCCGTCCGAGAATTCCTCCACGTGCGCGACGTGATCGATGCGTACGTGCGTCTCGTCGCCCGCGGCGTGCCGGGCGAGACCTACAACGTCGCGTCGGGCGAGGGCGTGTCGTTGGAAACGCTGTTCGCCAAGCTCGCGACGCTGCTCGGGGTACGCGTGATCCACGAGGCGGATCCCGAGCTCGCGCGCGCCGGCGACATCCTCCACCTCGTGGGGGACGCAAGTAAGCTGCGGGCCGCCACGGGGTGGGCGCCACGCTATTCGCTCGACGCCACCCTGCGAGACGTCCTCGATGCCCAGGCGGACTGACCTCCGGCGCATCCTGCTCCTCGGGTCCGGCCCGATTGTGATCGGCCAGGCCGCCGAGTTCGACTATTCGGGCACCCAGGCGGTGAAGGCCCTCAAAGAGGAGGGCTACTTCGTCGTGCTCGTGAACTCGAACCCGGCCACGATCATGACCGACCCCGAGCTCGCCGACCGCACCTACGTCGAGCCGGTCACGCCGGAATGGGTGCGACTGGTGATCGAACGGGAGCGGCCGGACGCGCTCTTGCCCACGATGGGCGGGCAGACGGCCCTGAACGTGGCGATGGCCCTCGCCCGCGACGGCACGCTCGAGCGCTTTGGGGTCGAGCTCATCGGCGCCAACGCCCGGGCCATCCAGATGGCCGAAGATCGCGCCGAGTTCGCGGCGGCGATGCGCCGCATCCGGCTCGCGACGCCGGTCGGCCGCACCGTCACGAGCCTCCCCGAAGCGCTCGACGAAGTCGCCGAGACCGGCTACCCCGCCATCCTCCGACCCTCGTTCACCCTCGGCGGCACGGGGGGTGGCATTGCCTACAATCGCGCGGAGCTCGAGGAACTTGTCGCCCGGGCCCTCGACCTCTCCCCGGTGCACACCACGCTCATCGAGCGGAGCGTCCTTGGCTGGAAGGAGTTCGAGCTTGAGGTGATGCGCGACCGGCGCGACAACGTGGTGATCGTGTGTTCGATCGAAAACGTCGATCCGATGGGTGTGCACACCGGCGACTCGATCACCGTCGCCCCCGCGATGACCCTCACCGACCGTGAATACCAGCGCATGCGGGACGCCGCGATCGCCATCATTCGAGAGATCGGCGTCGAGGCGGGGGGCTGCAATATTCAGTTCGCCGTCGATCCGGCCACGGGCGAGATGCTGGTGATCGAGATGAACCCCCGCGTGTCCCGGTCCTCCGCGCTCGCGTCCAAGGCCACGGGGTTTCCGATCGCCCGGATCGGGACAAAGCTCGCCGTCGGGTACACGCTCGACGAACTCCCCAACGACATCACGCGCACCACCCCGGCCTCCTTCGAGCCGGTGCTCGACTACGTCGTGGTCAAGGTCCCGCGCTTCGCGTTCGAGAAGTTTCCCACGGCGGATTACCGGCTCACCACACAGATGAAGGCCGTGGGCGAGGCGATGGCGATCGGGCGCACCTTCAAGGAGGCGTTCCAAAAGGGCTTACGCGCGCTGGAGGCGGGGCGCAGCGGCTGGGAGGTGGGGCAGACGCTCGCCGACGATCGCCTCACGAGCGACACCCCCGAGGACCTGCGGGTGGCGCTCCGCACCCCCACCCCCGAGCGCATCTTCCAAATCAAACGCGCGCTCCTCGCCGGGGTGACAGTCGACGCCATCGCCGTCGCCTCAGGGATCGATCCGTGGTTCCTGTTCCAGCTCGAGGAGCTGCTCGCGGCTGAGCGCGAGTTCGCGGCGCTCGGCGAGCCTGGCCCGGCGGACCTCCGGCGTATGAAACGCCTCGGCTTCTCCGATCACCAGCTCGCCACCCTGCGGGGCACGAGCGAGCGCGAGATCCGGGAGGCACGCTGGCGTCACGGCATCCACCCCGCCTTCAAGACTGTCGACACCTGCGCCGGCGAGTTCCCGTCCACTACCCCCTACCTCTATAGCTCGTACGACGACGAGAACGAGTCGGAACCGCTCGGAGCCCAGGGGATCGTGATCTTGGGGAGCGGGCCGAACCGCATCGGCCAGGGCGTCGAGTTCGACTACTGCTGCGTGCGCGCGGGCCTCGCCTTCCGGGACTTGGGTTACAAGACGATCATGATCAATTCGAACCCGGAAACCGTCTCGACCGACTTCGATATCTCGGACAAGCTGTACTTCGAGCCGCTCACCTTCGAAGACGTCCTCGAGATCGTTCGCTGGGAGCGGCCGAAGGGGGTCGTGGTCCAGCTCGGCGGCCAGACTCCCCTCCGGCTCACCAAGCCACTCGAAGCCGCGGGCATCCCGATTCTCGGGACCCCACCCGACTCGATCGACGTGGCGGAAGACCGCGAGCGATTCGAGGCACTCGCCCGCCGCTTGGACGTGCGGGAACCGCCGAACGGCAGCGCCCGCTCGCTCGCCGACGCGCTCGCCGCCGCCCGGCGCATCGGCTATCCCGTGCTGGTGCGCCCGTCCTACGTGCTCGGCGGCCGCGCCATGGAGATCGTCTACGACGAGGGTTCGCTCCGGGCGTTCTTCGATAAAGCCGCCCGCGTCGCCCCCGAACACCCCGTGCTCATCGACCGCTTCCTCGAGGACGCCTTCGAGGGGGACGTGGACGCGATCTCCGATGGACGCCGCACCGTGATCGGGGGGGTCATGCAGCACATCGAGGATGCCGGGGTCCATTCGGGCGACTCGGCGTGCGTCCTCCCGCCCTACCTCATCGGGGACCGGCAGGTGGAGGAGATGCGCCGCTACACCCAGGCCTTCGCCCAGGCGCTCGGCGTGGTCGGGCTCCTCAACGTCCAATACGCGATCAAGGACGGCGTCGTCTACGTGCTCGAGGTCAACCCCCGGGCCTCGCGCACCGTGCCGTTCGTGAGTAAGGCGACCGGGGTCTCTCTGGCGAAGCTCGCCGCCGCCGTGATGGTAGGTCACACCCTGGACGAATTGGGCGTTCCCGATGACCTTCCGCTCCCCGGGGTAGCGGTCAAGGAGGCGGTCTTCCCCTTCACGAAGCTGCCCGGCGTAGATACCATCTTGGGCCCCGAAATGCGCTCCACCGGGGAGGTGATGGGGCTCGCCGATAGCTTCGGAATGGCCTTCGCTAAGGCGCAGATCGCGGCCGATGGCAGCCTGCCGCTCGGGGGCGCGATCTTCGTGACCGTGAATGACTCGGACAAGCCGACGGTGCTGCCGATCGTCCGACGGTTTCACGAGATGGGGTTTCGCATCGTCGCCACCGACGGCACCGCGCGCTACCTCCGGGCCCGCGGGGTGCCCGCGGAACGGGTGGCGAAGGTGCACGAGGGACGGCCGAACGCGATCGACTTGATCGTGTCCGGCGAGGTGCAGCTCCTCATCAACACGCCCCTCGGGAAGTTCACACAGGCCGACGACTACGCGATTCGGCGCGCGGCGCTGATGCAGCGCGTCCCGTATACCACGACGATGTCGGCGGCGAGTGCCGCGTGCGACGCGATCATCGCGCTGCGCAGCCGCGCCGGCAGCGTGAGGAGTCTCCAAGAATGGCACGAAAAAACGACCGCCGAAAAGCCGCCACGAGCGGGCGCAAGAGCGCCGGGGCCAAGCCCCGCGCCAGCGGCCCGGGCGTAGCCAAGCCCGCCGCCAAGGGCGCGAAGCCTGCGGCCAAGGCGACGCCGCTCGCGGCCCCGGGGAGCACCAAGCCGAAGCTGCGCGGTCGCCTGCTCGAGCATGAGCCCCTGGCCCGTCACACGACGTATCGCATCGGCGGGCCGGCCCGCTTCCTCGCGCAGCCGGCCGACGTTGAGGACGTGGCGAAGACGCTCGCGTTCGCCGAGGCGCAGGGCCTGCCGTGGCTCGCGCTCGGGCTCGGCTCGAACGTGCTCGTGAAGGACGCCGGCTTCCCCGGCGTTGTGATCCGCCTCGGCAAGGGCATCGACCGCTTTGAGATGAAAGGCGCCACCGCGATCGTCGGCGCGGGCCTCGCCACGCCCCTCCTCGCGCGCCGCACTGCGGAGGCCGGGTTCGCGGGCGTCGAACGCTTCATCGGCATTCCCGGCACGGTAGGCGGCGGCGTGTACATGAACGCGGGCGCCCACGGCGCTGAGTTCGCCGAGGTCCTCACCGAGGCGACGATCATCGACGCGAAGGGGAAGGTGCGCCAGATCACGCGCAAGCAGATCTCCTACAAGTACCGCAGCTCAAACCTCGGCAACGTCATTGTGCTCGAGGCGAAACTGGCGCTCGCTGAGGAGCCGCCCGCGAAGCTCAAGGAGATCCAGGCGCGCCTGTTCCGCTGGCGCAAGGCGGGCACCCCCTTCGATCAGCCGTGCTGCGGGTCCGTGTTCAAGAACCCGAGCGGCCCCCGCACCGCGGGGATGCTCATCGACGAGTGCGGCTTGAAGGGCTACACGATCAGCGGCGCGCAAGTGTCATCCTTGCATGCGAACTACATCGTCAATACGGGGACCGCGACCGCGGCCGACGTGCTCAAAGTCATCGATCACGTCCGCAAGACGGTCGTCAAGCGCACGGGGATCGAGCTCGAGCTCGAAGTCAAGGTCATCGGGAGCTAGGGATGGCGGACTTCTTCGTCCACGAGTCGAGCTACGTCGACGCAGGTGCGCGCATCGGGAAGGGCTCGAAGATCTGGCACTTCTGCCACGTGATGCCGGGGGCCGTGATCGG
>DATLKW010000395.1:0-21596 GCA_035538175.1 Gemmatimonadales bacterium
AAGATTCCGGAGCATCTGCACGATCCAGGCCCCTTTTTCATAAATCATGACCTGGTAGCTTCGCGGATCGATCACATACACGCGACTGCCCAGCCCGGTCGGCAACATTTCGTCGCGGCGCGCGCGGATGTCGTTGCGCCAGTTCTTCAGCCATTTGAAGAACTTCTCGTTGTCATTGAGCACCAGCTGCATGTACCACAGGCCCGCGAAATTCGCGAACCCCTCCGAGAGCCACGCATCCCGGTACGTGGCCGGCTCCACTCCGATCCCCCAACATTGGTGAGCCATCTCATGCGCGCGGAACAACTCGTCCGCGCCGTTTTCGGAAAACGAGAGGAACGTGCTCCAGGCCAGATGGATCATCCCGGGGAAGGCCTGCCCATGCTCGTACGGAATCTCGGTCGCGTAGTAGTGGCGATAGAGCGGGGGCCCGAAGGCTCGGGTGAAGAACGCGAGACTGTTCGCCACGTCCCCGCCCACCAATTGCTCCGGGTCGCGGGCGGAGAGGAACAGCCGCCCGAGATGCATGTGTGCTTCCCTGTTCAAGTGCACGGTGACCGGAGGAATGCGCGGATCGGTGATCTCGTACTCCGTGAACGGCCCGATGTTGAAGGATGCCACGAACGTCGGCCGCTCCGTGACCCAACGCGTCGTCCGCACGTCGTGGTCGACGTGGGAATCGATGAGCCGCCCGCTGCTGGCCAGGAGATAGCGCTCCGGCGTGTGGAACGTGAGGTCCATGTTGACCGCCTGCCCGTAGCCATACACCGGTGGGCCGTAGCGCGGGAACCACAGGGCGGGGTCTTTCAGGAAGAACCACTGATCGAGGGCGGGGGGCAGGGCCCGGTGTACCTCGGCGCGGCGGAGCGGTGGCAGGTTCCTGGTTGCGGATCGCTCCATCTGGTCGATGAGCGAGCCGAACGTGATCAGGTCTCCATGGTACACGACGCGCAGGGTGTGCGACTGCCCGGTGGCGAGCGGCGCGTTGAAGCGCACCCACAGTTCCGGGCTGTGCTTGGCGCGGAAGAAGCTGTCGGCCGACCCCGTTTCGTCGAGCACCGAGTCCACTTTCAACTCGTGGTACAAGAGGAACGGGGTCCAGCGGATGCCGTCACGCCGGGCGGTCACATTGAGGGACGCGGTCGCCGAATAGTCCAGTCCCTTCGCCACGGTGGCGTCGATGCGGTAGTCGTCGATCTTCACGGGATACGGGCGCTCGACGCCGACCGCGATGCTGTCCACCAGGTCCTCCGCCCGCGGGAACTGCGACACGATCTGCAGCTTCTGCCCTTCGAGCTTCCCCCCGCGCAACAG
The DNA here is from genome assembly GCA_035538175.1 of Gemmatimonadales bacterium. Lineage (GTDB taxonomy): Bacteria > Gemmatimonadota > Gemmatimonadetes > Gemmatimonadales > GWC2-71-9 > AG41. Next base: position 1,315 of record DATLKW010000395.1, read on the forward strand.
GGCGACCTGCTCGGGTTCCTCGGGATCGACCTGGAACATCAGGTCCTCGCCATGGTCTCGCTTGACGTGCGCGTAGAAGAGGCCGTTCGCGTAGCCGTTCAACAATGCGCTCATGAGCGTCGTGCTCTCCGTCTCCCCCACCGCCCGCGCGCGGCCGTTCACGAGGCGGTCGAGCGCATCGCCCACGGGCCCCCTCGCGTCCTCGGGGATCGGGGCGGGCGCAAACGTTAGCCGGTGGGTGAGCTCGGCGAGCGTCGAATCTGTGAACAGGAAGACGGCCGCGTTGATCCCCGCGTCCACGATCGAGTCGCTGAGCATGCGCGCGACCCGGACGCGCTCGACCTCCATTGGCGGGATGAACGAGACGACCCCGTGGCCGAGGAACAGGGTGGCCACCGTCCGCCCGGCCACGGGCGTGAGCAGGTAGAGCCGGCCCTCGGCGAGCCGGAACTGGATGGCGTCGCGCTGGAACGTGAGGTTGCGGACCGTGGCCACGCTATCGCCGCGGGGGGCGAGCTTGCGCAGCGCGTCGAACACGGTCTCGTAGCGCGCGGCCGCGAGAAGAGGGTCGCGGTGCGGCGGCAGCTCGGCCGCGGTCGTGTCCGCTCGCTGGGCGCTCGCCAGGGTGATCGGCCAGAACAGCGAGAGCCAGGCGAAGCGAACGAACAGGGAGAACGGGGCCACGGGGGCGTTATGCGCTTGCGCGGCAAGAACCATGGCGCCGTCGCCACCCGCGCTCCGAGGGCGGACCGGCAGCCCTCTGAGGCAGTCTCGACACACCTACGAGGCCTGGACTGTCGCGTGTGCGCAACGCCGCCTCGCTCCCGATCCCCGGTCAGCCGATCAGCGCGGGCTCCGGCGTCGTGGGTTGGCGGTAGACGTAGCGCTCGCCCGCGTAGTTGCGGAGCACAACCTGATCGTCCGTGATCGACTCGACGTACTCAGGCAGGAGGGGGATCTTGCCTCCGCCCCCGGGCGCATCGATCACGAAATGCGGCACTGCGAGTCCCGACGTCCAGCCGCGCAAGGCACGGATGATCTCGAGGCCCTTTTCGACCGTCGTGCGGAAATGCTCCGCCCCGGCCACCTGATCGCACATGTAGATGTAATACGGGCGCACGCGGGCGACGAGCAGCCGCTGCATCAGCCGCGTCATCACGGCCGGATCGTCGTTTACCCCGCGCAGGAGCACCGTCTGACAGCCGAGCGGAATGCCCGCGTCGGCGAGCATCCCGAGCGCCCGCACGGCGGCAGGTGTCAGCTCGGCGGGGTGGTTGAAGTGCGTGTTGAGATAGAGCGGATGGTAGCGCCGCAGGATGGCGCACAGCTCAGGTGTGATGCGCTCGGGGAGATGACACGGGATCCGGCTGCCGATGCGCAGGATCTCGAGGTGGGGGATGGCGCGCAGCCGCCCGCAGATGTCGTCGAGCCGCCGGTCCGAGAGGAGCAGCGGATCGCCGCCCGACAGGATCACGTCGCGGATCTCCTCGTGCGCTTCCAGATACGCGAACGCGGACGCGAGTTCGCGCATCGAGATCTTCTCCGGGTCGCCCACTTTGCGCCGCCGGGTGCAGAACCGGCAGTACGAGGCGCATACCGGCGAGACGAGAAAGAGGGCGCGATCGGGATAGCGGTGCGTAATGTTCGGCACCGGCGAATGCGCGTCCTCGGCGAGGGAGTCCACGAGCCCGTCGTGGACCTCGAGCTCCTGGAGGTCGGGCACGTACTGGCGCCAAATCGGGTCGCCGGGCGAGTCGATCAAGTCGACCATGGCGGGCGAGATGCGGAACTCGAAGTTGCGCGCCGCCTCCCGCAACCGCTCGAGGTCCGGGAAGTGCTCCGGGCCGAACTTCGCCACGAGCGCGTCGACCGAGGCGAGGCTCTTCTTACGCAGTAGCTCTTGCCAGGACTCCACGCATCAGGTCCTTGAGATAAATGACCAGGTCGTCGTCGGGCGCGTAGTAGCCGGGCAACGTCGCCGTGCGGGCATAGCCGCGCCGTTCGTAGAAGGCTCGCGTCGGCGCGTACGCTGCTCGCGAGGACGTCTCCACGACGATCAAGCGCCCCTGCGCAGCAACCAGCGTGTGTTCCACGGCCCCGAGCAGCTCGGTCCCGATCCCCCGTCCCTGCCAGGTCGGGTCCACGACGATCCAGTAAAGGTCGTAGGTACCCCGCGTCCCGGGGGTCGGACCCCAGCAGGCGTAGCCGACGAGGTCGTCCGCCGCGTACGCGCCGAGGAGACGGTAATCCGTATCGCCGGCCAGGCTGTCGTCGAGCAGCTCCAGCGCGATCGCGACCTCGTCGGGCCGGAACAGCCCCGTGGCCGCGGTGAGCCGTTCAAGCTGTGCGCGTTGCGCGCGGCCGACGGGACGGAGCGAGCAGCTCACGCGCCGCCTTGGCCCCCTGGGCGTCGCGCAACGCCACCTCGGCGATGCGCCGCGCCAGCTCGGCGTAGTCCCATCCGGCGGCCCGCGCCATGCGGGACAGGCCGGCTTCGTCGTTCAGATCCGGGTTGGGGTTCACCTCGAGCACCCACACCCGGCCCTGATCGTCGAGGCGCAGGTCCACGCGGCCGTAGCCTCTGCCCTGCGTGATGCGCCACGCCGTCTCCGCGACACGCACCAGCTTGTCGGCGAGCTTCTGCGGGATGCTGGCCGGACAGACGGGCACGCTCCCGAGGTCGTCGGGGGAGCCGATGTCCCACTTGCCGGCGTAGGTCAGGATCGGCCACGCGCCCTCGGGCATGCGGCTGAAGTCGATCTCGGAGATCGGCAAGACTCGGTTGCCCACGAACCCGACGTTGAACTCGCGCCCCGCGATGTACTCCTGGACCAGCACCTCGTCGAACCGCTCGGTCATCGCAGCGACGCGGGCGCGCAACGCCTTGCGATCGGTCACCACCGAGCCGCGGTCCAAGCCGGCGCTCGCGTCGTCGGCGGCGGGCTTGACGATGGCGGGCAGCGGGAAGTCATCGGCGATCGTGCCTTGCGCGAGGGTCCAACGCGGGACGAGCAGCCCGGCCTCGGCGAACAGCGTGTTGGCCACCGCCTTGCGGCGGCAGGCGGCGATCGTCCAGAGGCTCGCTCCCGTGACGGGAATCGCCGCGAACTCGAGGATCCCGACGACGTGCTCCTCCCACTCCCCTTTGCCGTGGACGCCCTCGCAGAGATTGAAGACCAAGTCGGCGCGGCGCGCCTGCTGAAACCAGCGCATGTCGTGCCGCACGGGGACCTTGCGGATTTCGTGGCCCATCAGCGCGAAGATGGCGCCGATCTCGTCCACGGCCTTCATGACGCCACGGATGTCCTCGGGGGTCCAGTCGTCGGCCCCCGGGTCGTAGAGGATGACGACTCTCACGCGCCGGCCGCCACCGGCTGGGCCGCGGCAGCGGTCCGCGGGGTCGCGGCCTCGAGCGCGAGCTCCGTCCCCGTCAGCCGTCGCCACGCGATGCGCACGACCTCCTGGATGAGCTCGTCATAGCTGAATCCGGCCGCGCGCGCGGCCTTCGGGAAGCAGGAGTTCATGGCCGGGTCGGGGAGGACGCCGGGGAGGGGATTCAACTCGAGCACGTTCGGCACACCGAACCGGTCGATCCGCACGTCCACCCGGCACCAGTCGCGGCAGCCGAGCGCGTGGTAGGCGTCGAGCGCCGTCCGCTCGACCTCCCGATAAAGCCCCAGCGGCACTCGGGCCGGACACTCGAAGATCGCGAGCGGCGCTTCGGGGCGGTCCCAGACCCACTTGGCCTCGTAGCCGTAGACGGGCGGCGCGCCCGGGGGCAGCGCCGAGAAGTCGAACCCGACGACCGGCAGGCAGTAGGCCTCGACACCGTTGCCGAGGATCGCCACCGTGAATTCCGGGCCCGGCAGGTAGGTCTCGACGAGGACCGGCTCGCCGTAGCGCGCGACGAGGAACGTGACGCGCTTGCGCAACGCGTCGGACCCCGCGCACAGGTTGCTCGCAAACACTCCCTTCCCCGACCCCTCCGCCACGGGCTTCACGAACATCGGATAGGGCAGCGCCAAGCGATCCACGTCGTCCGGTGTCTCGAGACACGCAAAGGGCGCGGTCGGAACGCCCCGATATGCCAGCGTTTCCTTCGTGCGGCCCTTGTGGAGCGAGAGGGCGAGCGTGAGCGGGTCCGAACCGGTGTAGGGGAGGTCCAGGTACTCGCAGATCGCCGGGACGAGCGCTTCGCGACTCTGGCCGTGCAACCCCTCGGCCATGTTGAAGACGAGGTCGGGACGGGAGAGCGCCACTTTTTGGGGGAAGAACTGATCGGCTTCGAGGCGGATCACGCGACCGAAGCGACCGAGCGCCTGCTCGACCGCGGCGATCGTCGTGGGATCGTCCCACTCGGCGAACGCGTCGTTGGTACTGTCGGGGTCTTCCGTCGACGCCGGCTGCGGTTTCTCGTTGTACGCGAGACCGATGCGCATGTGGTCTCGGATGACCTCCTACAAAAAAGGCCGCAAGGGGTGCGGTCTGTGAATCAGCAACGGCGACTCGGCTAGAGAATAAGAAAAGCCGGAGCGATGCGCAATAGGTCGGACAGAATTTTTTTTCGACGACAACGCGTCACACTTTGTGGTACGCGACGCGCGCGGCTTCTTGTCGGTCGTCGGCGACGTAGATCTCGAAATCGGAGAAGAGCGCGGGAGCCTCGCGCTGCAACACGCGCAGACACGCGAGCGCCAGCCGCCGAATCTCGAGCTCCGCGCCTTCGCCCGCGCGGAGCTCGAGCATCGTGCGCCATGCGCGCGCGTTGCCGGAGACGACGATCTTCACTTCGGTCGCGTTCGGCAGCACGCTGCGAGCCGCTTCGCGCGCCATCTTGCGCCGATGCACCTTGTCCGTGACCCACTCGTAGCGCTGCATCAACGCCTCGACGGCGCGCACGTAGGCGGCTTGCGCGTCCCGCACCTCGGTTTCCCACGCCGCCTCGAGGGCGGCGTCGCCCGCGATGGCCGGGGGCAGCACGAAGGCCGCGTGCGATTCGTCGACGTAGCGCTGCGACAGCTGCGAGTAGCCGAACCCAGCGCGGTGGCGGACCAGCTCGTGGGAGCAAGAGCGGGAAATCCCCTCAATCAAGAGCACGTATACACTGTGCTCGAGGACCGACCCGTGGCCCTGCTTCTTGATGTTCTCGAGGTACTCGCCCGTAGTCCGGCTCGCCGGATTGTGCTGGCTCATGTAGCAGACCCGTCCCGCGAACTCGGCGAGTCGCTCGCCGGGGGTCGCGTCTCCTTGCCACTCGACCCGCAGGTGCTCGGGCTCGAGGAACTCGGGGCGGGCGATCAGGCTGACACGGGGGGCGCGGAAGACTTCCATGGCGTGGACGGTCGGGGCTTGGGGGTCAGGGGTCAGGCGCGACGCTCGCCGGCGCGGAGGCCGCGAGCGCGAGCTTGGGCGTGCCCCAGCGGGCGGTGCGCTCGATCTCGTGCAGGCGGGTCGCGATGTCGTCGGGAATCGGGGCGGCCGTCGGGCCGACCTTCAAGTTCGCCAGCGGGGCCCAATCGGCGGACGGGATGATGACGCCGGGGTTGAGGAGCGCGCGGGGATCGTACGCTTGCTTCACCTCGCGAAACAGCGCCGCCACCTCGGGTCCGTAGAAGCGCTCGAGCAGTCCCGCCCGCAGCCGGCCCACGCCGTGCTCGCCGCTCGGCGTACCGCCGAGCGCTAGCAGCAGGTCGACCGCGTCCCCATAGAGCGCCGCCAACCGGTCCGCCCAGTCGCCGTGCGTCACGTCGGGGAGCGCGTTCACGTGCACGTGCCCGTCCCCCGCGTGCCCGAAGATCGCCACTGGGATGTCGCGCCGCGCCGCGGCGGCCCGGATCCCGGCGACGTACGCGCCGAGGTGCTCGAGCGGGACGCACCCGTCCTCGATCACTTGGAGCGAGCGCCGCGCCACTCCGAGCCGCGCCAACGCGGGGCTCGCGAGTCGCCGCACGCGCCACAGGTCGTCGAGGCCGGCCCGGTCCACGGCGGTCGCCACGTGCGCCGCTTGGGTCCCAACGCCCCGTACCGCATCACCGACCGCCCCTCGCGCCGCAGCCGCCGTCTCGCGCTCGAACTCCACCAGCAAGAGCCCGGCGAGCCCGGGGGGGAGCCCGACGTCTGCTGGCGCGACGAGGTCGAGCAACGTCTGATCGAGCAGTTCGACGGCCGAGGGGTCGAGTGCGACGAGCGAGGGGACGGCCGCCGTGAGCTCGTCCAGCGCCCGGAACCCGAGCGCCACCCCGGCCACATGCGCCGGGATCGGCTCGAGTCGCCACTCGACCGCCGTGATGAAGGCGAGCGTGCCCTCCGATCCGACGAGGAGATCGAGCTCGTCGCCCGATTCGGCGAAGCGATCCAGCGCATACCCGGCCGCATTCTTGCGCGTGCGAGGGAAGCGCGCCGCGACGAGCTCCCGCGACTCGGGCGTCAAGCGCCACGGCCCCGGTCCCTCCCCGCGGCGGACCTTTCTGACCTCTCCGTCCGCGTCGACGATCTCGACCGCCTCGACCCAGCGGCGCACCGTCCCGCAGCGCACCGAGCGCGGCCCCGCGGCGTTCGTGGCCACCATGCCGCCCGCCGTCGCGAACGCACCGGACGAGGGATCGGGGGGGATGCGCAGGCCGAACGCGCCCGCCGCTTCAGTCACCTGGGCCCAGGACACGGAGGCGCCGGTCCAGACGGTACGCGCCGCTCGCTCGGGGATCACGGAGCGAAACCCCTGGCTCAGATCCACCACGACGTCGCGGCCCACGCTCCCGCCCGCGATCCCGCTCCCCGCTCCGCGCGGGACGAGCCGCGTCCCCGTCGCTCCGGCCCACCGCACCAATTGTCGCAGCTCCGCGACGCCGCCCGGGATCGCCACGCCGGCGGGCACGATACGATAGATGCCCGCCCCCTCCGAATAGGCGGCGCGGGCGCGGAGATCGGTCACGAGACCGGGGAAGCGGGACGAGACAAGCGGGACGGACACCGAGAAGGAAGTTACTGCCCTCGCGTTCGCTTGACACTGCGAGACGCCGGGGTGATGCTTGACCCCTAATGCCCGCCGACGCTGCTGGGCATCGCGCCCAGCTCATCCGCATCGAGACGGACCGCCGGCTCGGTCACGAGTGGGACGAGTGGGACGGGAGGCCGCTCCCTCAACAGGGCGATTTCTCCGCCCCTCCCCGCCTCTTCTTTGGGTTCGCGGTGCTGACCATCGCTGCCGTGGCGGCCGCGAGCGCCGCGCTCATCTTCCTGCTCGGCCCGCGCCTCGCCGCTTGGTGGCTTCTCCTGCCAGGCCTCTTGTGGCGCATCCTCGGCGTGGCGGCCGTTGCGGCGGTGGCGTGGCTCGGCGTGCTGGCGTGGTCGTTCTATGGTAGACGCCTGCTCCTGCCCGAGGCGTGGCTCGAGCGGGGACCCTATCTGCGACTGATGAGCTGGACGTCGTACGTCGCCCGGGCGTTCGGGAAGCGCGACTGGGTCGAGCACGCCGGGATCGACGTGTACAACGCGCTGGCCGAACGTCGGCGGCGTCGCGTCACGAAGGGCGAACTGCTCGTGCTCATCCCTCGCTGTCTGTCCAAGGATGCGCTGGACGGCGTGTTGAACATCGCCGGGCGCTACGACGTGCCGGTCTTCGTGGCCACCCGCGGGCAGCTCGCGCGGCGCGTGATTCGGGAACGGCGGCCCCGCGCCGTGGTGGCCGTGGCGTGCGAGCGGGACATGACGACCGGGCTCCGCGACGTCGCGGGCCGCCTGCCGGTCTTGGGGTTGACCATGCGGCTCCCCAACGGCCCCTGCCGCGACGCGATGCTCGACCTCGACGTGATGGAGCGCTGGGTCCGGACCTGGGTTGGAGCGTAGCGGCTCGCTACCGGGCCGACGGCGGCGTGCCCAGTTTTGCTTTCAGCTTCGCGATGAGCCTCTCCGCGAGCTTGTAGCCCACCCCCTCCGACGCCACCAGCACCTCCAGATCCCGTTCGGTCCGCGACGCGTCGAGGCGCGGCCGGTACACCGGCTCCACCGTCAAGCGCGTCTGCCCGGGGACCCACGGGTCGGCCCAGCAACGGATCTTGACCGTCGTCTCCAGGTCGGCGATGTCGCGGTCGTGGTGGTAGGAGCGGTGACGCTCGGGATCGTACCACGCCGTTTCCACGTACCCGTCGCGCACGTTCAGCCGCGCGACCTCCAGGCTCTCCGCCGGAACGAGAGTTTGGAGCTCGAGCGTCACGCGCTCCGGCCGCGCGTCGAGGAGGACCACGGGTGCCCGCGGGTCGGGCAGGAACTCAGGTCGCGTGCTGACCGGCGTCGGCAGCGTGCCCGACAGCCCGGACAGCAGGATGCAGCTCGTGGTGAGCGGGAGACCGCTCACGACAAAAGACAGGACGAGCCGCCGCAGCACCCGCCGCTCAGGGACGCGTCGGCGACCCGGCGGGCGTACGACTCGGTGCCTTGCCCGAATCGGCATGCGCGTCGTCGTCCGCGTCGTGGTGGTGGTGGCCCGCGGCCCGGTTCTCGAGCTCCGCCTTCATCGTGGCTGAGGGAATCCCGGCGGCATGGTCGAACATGAGCTCTCCACCAACCCGCCCCGTCCAAATGAACGCCACGAGCCCCGCCACGCTCAGCACACGCAACAGCATCTCCTCTCGGCCCGTGAGCCGCGCGCGACGCACCAGCTGCCACCCGAGCACGACCGTGAAAATGCCCATCGTGGTGAGCGCGAGGGTCTCGTGGGTCTCCATGAGCTCGTGGATGGCGTCGCCGTGCTCAATCACGTCTTCGGCCTGGAGGCCCGCGACCACCGCGATCCACCCCCCGATCACCCCGGCCCAGAGTGTCCACAAGGCGCTGAGCTTGAGTGACTCACGCTTGGTGAGCCAGCCGCCGAGATTGAAGAGGACCGTCACGAACAACAGCGCCGCCGGCAGATCGTTCACCGCCGCGTGAAATCGGGGCCAGTCGTAGCCAAACATGCCAATCCTTGGGTTGGGGTGACGGTGGCGCGTCAGAGGCCGAGGTCGACGACCGTCGGCGGAGTGGACGCGTAGTCGTAAAAGCCCTTGCCGCGCTTGCGCCCGTGTAGCCCGGCGAGGACCATGCGCTTCAGGAGCGGCGGGGGCGCGTAGCGCGCCTCGCGGTACTCGGCGAACATGATCTCCGCGATCTTGTAGGTCGTATCCAGCCCGACGAAATCGAGCAGCGTGAGCGGCCCCATCGGGTAGCCGCACCCAAGCTGCATCGCCTTGTCCACGTCGGGCACGCTGCCCACGCCATGCTCGACCGCCCGGATGGCATCGAGGAGGTAGGGGACGAGCAGCAGATTCACGATGAACCCCGAGGTGTCCTTCGCCGCCACGGGCTCCTTGCCCAGGGTCCGGGCGAAGGCGAACGCGCTCTCGAACGTCTCGACCGACGTCGTCACCGTGCGCACCACTTCCACGAGCGACATCAGCGGCACGGGATTGAAGAAGTGCAGCCCGACGAAGCGGTGGGGCCGCCCAGTGGCCGACGCCATCGCCGCGATCGTGAGGCTTGAGGTGTTCGAGGCGAAGATCGTCCCGGGGCCACACAGGGCGTCGAGCTCGCGCCACAGCGCATTCTTGAGCTCCAGGTCTTCGGTCACCGCTTCGAGGACGATGTCCGATCCCTTGAGGTCAGCGGTCGTCGTGGTGAAGCGGAGCCGGGCGAGCGCGGCGTCGCGGTCGGCCGCCGGGAGCTTGCCCTTCTCGACAAACTTGGCGAGCGAGCGCTCGATGCCGGCGCGCGCCTTGTCCCAGATCTGCGGCGACACGTCGCGCACGATGGTGTCGTAGCCGACGGTCGCGGCGACCTGCGCGATGCCGCTCCCCATGAGCCCGCACCCCAGCACCCCAACCCGCTTGATGCTCATGGGTCGCTCAGATGGTTTCCAAGGTCTTGCGGATCTCGTCGGCGATGCGGATGAACGGGTTGGCGCGCGCACCTGACAGGGCGTGCTCCGGCCGGATCTCGCCGTGCTCCACGCGGTCGAGCACCTGCTCCAAGCCTACCTGGATGCGCTCGTTCTCGCGGCGATGGCGACGGGCGACGGCGAGCGCCGCCACCCAGGCTGCCGCCGGGGGGAGGGCGACCCAGGGAGTGAGCGCGCCCAGCGCGCCCACCACCCCCGCGATCGCGATGCCCAAGACGGCGAGGATCGCTGCGCCCCACACGCGCCGCGCGCGCTCGCCGCGCACGTCGGCGAGCAGCCGCACGTGGCAAAAGCCGGTCTCGAGTTGCACGACCTGCGCCCCGACCTCGGTCGCGCGGGCCAGCGCGAACGCTTTCCCGCCCGCGCCGAGGGCTCGCTGAATTGACGCGAACGCCCCGGCCCGGGGCTCCCACGTGGTGCGGTCCGCGTAGCGGCGTTTCACCTGCAGCGATTCCTCGCGCTCCATCCATGCGCCCACGGCCCGCTCGACTTCGGCGCGGTTCCCCGGGACGACGCGCGCCGCGGCGACGGCGTGCGGCCCCGCCAGCTGGGCCCAGAGCCCGCTCGGCTCGACGGCGATGCTTCGCGTTTGTTCTTCGAGCAGCGCCTGCCGCAGGTACCGCGACGGGATGCCGACGTCCTGCCCGAGCGCGAGCACCTCCGGCTCGGTGAGCCCCTCCCCGATGTCGTGCTCGCTCGCCTGCAGCTCGGCCGCGCGCTGAATGATTCGCTCCAGCGCGTCGCGGCGAATGAGTTCGCCGGGCATCGCTACGCCGGGGTCCGCGCCGCGGCGGGCGGCGCCGGGAGGGACTCCCCGGTGGCCTTAGCGGCGAGTTGCGCGGGTGGCGCGGGCGGCGCGGGCGCCGCGGCAGCCGGGCGGGCGACGGTGTCGAGGAAGCCGCGGAACAGATCGAGCGGGAGCGGGAAGATCGTGGTCGAGTGGTTCTCCGACGCGATCTCCGTGACCGTCTGCAGGTAGCGGAGCTGAATCGCGGCGGGCTCGCTGCCGATGATGTGGGCTGCCTGCGCGAGCTTCTCGGACGCCTGGAGCTCCCCCTCGGCGTTGATGATCTTGGCCCGCCGCTCGCGCTCGGCCTCAGCCTGCCGCGCCATGGCACGCTTCATCTCGGGCGGCAGGTCGACATCCTTAACCTCGACCGCCGAGACCTCGATGCCCCAGTCCTCGGTGCGCTGGTCGATAATGGTCTTGAGGATGTTGTTGATTTTCTCGCGGTTCATCAGGAGCTCGTCGAGCTCGGTCTCGCCGAGCACGGAGCGCAGCGTGGTCTGGGCGAGCTGGGTCGTGGCGTACAGGTAGTTCTCGACGCCGATCACGGCCTTCACGGGCTCCTTCACCCGCATGTAGAGGACCGCGTTCACCTTGATCGAGATGTTGTCGCGCGTGATCACGTCCTGCGGCGGGATGTCGAGCGCCACCACGCGGAGCGAAACGGTCTGCGTCTTGGCGAAGAGCGGCGGCACGTAAATCAGGCCCGGGCCCTTCGCGCCCCACGAGCGCCCGAGAAAGAAATACACGGCCCGCTCGTACTCCCGAAGCACTTTCAGGCCGCCGAAGAGATACAGCGCCACGATCGCCAGCACCGCCGTGATGATCGCGTCCACGGGTGTCTCTCCCTCAGGCGGGGAAGGCTTCCACGATCACCGCTGCGCCCTGCCCGCCGCCGATGCAGGCGGAGCCGAGCCCGAAGCGCCCCTTGGCCCGCCGCAGGGCGTGAAGCAGATGGATCGTGAGACGCGTGCCCGTGGCGGCGAGCGGGTGGCCGATGGCGATGGCGCCACCGTGCACGTTTGTCTTGGCCCGCTCGAGGCCCAGCTCCCGTTCGACGGCGAGGTACTGGGGTGCGAACGCCTCGTTCACCTCGACCAGATCCATCTGCTCGAGCCGCATGTCGGCCTTCGCGAGCGCCTTGCGCGCCGCCGGCGCGGGCCCGATCCCCATGTACTGGGGCTCGACGCCGACCACGGCCCACGCCACGAGCCGGCCCAGGGGCCGCAGCCCCCGGGACGCCGCATACGCGGCGCTCGCCAGGACCGTCGCCGCCGCGCCATCCACAATCCCCGACGCGTTGCCGGCCGTGACGAGCCCGTCCTTCTTGAAATAGGGCTTCAAGGAGAGCAGCACGTCGAGCGTCGTAGCGGGCCGCATGTGCTCGTCGGCGCGATACTCGATCGTCTCGCCCTTTTTCCCCTTCAGGGGCACCGCGACCACTTCGTCCTGGAACACACACGCGTCCCAGGCCTGCTTGGCCCGCTGCTGGGATGCGAGCGCGACCTCGTCCACGTCCTTGCGGCTTAAGGTGTACTTGGCGGCCAGGTTCTCGGCCGTCTCTGCCATCGAGAGGCCGCACTGCGGGTCCTTCAACGCTTCCCAGAGGAGGTCCTCAAGGGGCGCGGGCCCGAGTCGGAGGCCCCAGCGTGCGCCCCTGACGACGTGCGGGGCCTGGCTCATCGATTCGCTCCCCCCGGCCAACACCGCCTGCGCTTCGCCGAGCAGGATCAGCTGCGCCCCTTGCGTGATCGCCTCGAACCCGGAGCCGCACAGCCGGTTCACCGTGACGGCCGGGACCTCGATCGGGAGTCCGGCCTTGAGCCCCACGTGCCGCGCCAGATAGATGGCGTCGGCGGAGGTCTGGAGGGCGTTGCCGAACACGGTATGGCCGATTTCGCCCGCGGGGACACCGGAGCGCTCGAGCGCGTGTCGCGCCGCCACGGCACCGAGCTCGGTCGCCGAGAGATCCTTGAGCGACCCCCCAAAGCTGCCGAATCCGGTCCGAACGCCCGAGAGGAAGACGACGTCTGTGGTGGAACCCTGGGTCTTCATGGGGGAAGACTCCGCGCCTGAGGCAAGGAATATCGGCCGGATCGCCGGGGGGCGGTAGGGCAAGCCCTCACGGCGCCGGCGACGACATCTCCGTCGCCCTGCGCGTGCCCCGCCGTCGCCACAGGATGTAGGCGGGAACACCGGTCGCGACGATCCCCAGCCCGTAGAGCGCTTGGACCGGTCGCGCGGCCACCGTATTGACGACGATCGCCGCTGCGGCAGCGATGAAGAGCGCGGGCGTCACGGGATAGCCGGGGACGCGAAACGGCCGGAGTGCGTCCGGACGTCGACGCCGCAGCACGAACAGGCTCGCCGCCGCGAGCGCCGCGAACAGCCAGCTCGCGAAGACGACATAGGTGAAGAGCTGCTCAAAGCGGCCCGTGAGGGCGAGCAGGCCAGCCCAGGCGGCGCTCGCGGCGATGGCCGCGGCGGGTGTCCCGAAACGGGGGTGGACCTGCCCCAGGGCGCGGAAGAACACGCCGTCGCGCGCCATCGCGAAGTACATCCGCGGGCCGGTGAGCGCAAGGCCGTTCGCCGCGCTGAAGATCGAGACGAGGATGACGAGGGTGACGAGCTTCGCGGCCGCCGACCCGAAAAGCGTGCGCACGGCATCCGCCGCGACACGATCCGACGCGGCGACGCCGGGGGCGCCCAGCGCGGCCACGTAGCCCACGTTCGCCGTGAGGTACACGACGACGAGCGCCGCCGCACCGAGCCCGATCCCGCGCGCGAAGGTGCGCTGCGGATCGGCGGCTTCGCCCGCCGAATTGCTCACGTTCTGCCACCCTTCGTACGCCCAGAGCACGCCCAGCAACGCGACGCCGGCAGCGGAGAGCGAGGCGAGGGTCAGCGGTGTCGTGAACGCCCGGGTGTCGCCACGCCGAAAGCCGTTTCCGAGCGCTAGCGCCGCCACGGCGAGTGCGATGATCGCGCTCACCTTCAGCGCGGTGCTCCAGTTCTGGACCGAGCTGGCGTGACGCACGCCCCGGATGTTGACCCCCGCCACCACGGCGATCATCGCCACGCTCACGAGCTTGCGGCCCAGGGGATCGAGGGGGACGATTTCGCCGAGGTAGGTCGCGAACGCCACGGCGAGCGTAGCGGTGGAGCCGGTGTTGATGGCGAGGAAGAGCGTCCAGCCGACGAGGAACGCGGGCACCGCCCCGAACGCCTCGCGGACGTATACGTAGCTGCCGCCGGCGTCGGGAAGCATGGCGCCCAGCTCGCCAAACGTGAGCGCCCCAAGCAGCGCGAGCACACTCCCGAGGAGCCACACGAGCGCCGCCACGCCCGCGTCCCCGCCCGCCTGCCGCATCACCGGCCCCGGCACGAGGAAGATCCCCGACCCGATCGTCGTCCCGACCACGATGAGGACCAAGTCGGGGAGGGTGAGGACGCGGGCGAGCTGACGCGGCCCGCTCATAGGCCGACGCGCTCCGCGATGGCGCGGGCGACCTCGGCCGTGCGGGCGCGGCCGCCCAGGTCGGGCGTGCGCGCGCCCGCGGCGAGCGCGCCCACGACCGCCTGCTCGAGCGCCTGCGCCGCCTTGGGGTGCCCGAGCTGCTCGCACATCAGCGCCCCCGACAGCACCGCCGCCATTGGGTTCGCCAGCCCCTTCCCCGCGAGGGACGGGGCCGAGCCGTGGACCGGCTCGAACAGCCCTGGGCGCCCGGGATGGAGGTTCGCGCTCGCGGCAAGCCCCAACCCGCCCACGAGCCCCGCCCCGAGATCGGACAGGATGTCGCCGTAGAGATTGTTCGTGACGATCACCTGGAACCGCTCCGGCTCGCGCACCAGCTCGAGGGCCAGGGCGTCCACATAGCGGTGCTCTGCCTCGATCCCCGGAAACCCGGCGGCGACCCGGCGAAACGTCTCCTGCCAGATCCGGTGCGCGGGAATCGCGTTCGCCTTGTCGCTCATCGTGACCCGCGTCTTTCCGTTCGCGCGCGCCCACGCGAACGCCGCGCCGATGATACGCTCGACCCCCGCGGCGGTGTTCACCTCCTCCGCCACGTACTCGTCGCCCGCGATGCGCCCGCGGCCCAGGTACACGCCTTCGGTGTTCTCCCGAAAGATCACGAAGTCGATCGTGCGGCCCGCCGCGGCCCCGCGCGCCCCCGGGGCGCGCAGCGGGGTCAAGTCGGGATGCAGCAGGCGCACGGGCCGGAAGTTCACGTACAGGTCGAGTCGAAACCTGAGCCCCAAGAGGATGTCGCGGGCGTGCTCGTTCCTCGGGACGCGCGGATCGCCCATCGCGCCGAGGAAGATCGCGTCCACCTCGTCGCGCAGGTGTCGGAAGGCAGCATCAGGGAGGGTTTCCTTCGTGCGCAGATAGTGCTCGGCGCCGTAGGGGAGCCGCTCCCACCCGAAGGTGAAGCCGTCGAGCGCCGCGGCCCGGTCGAGAATCGGGATCGCCGCCTCGATGACCTCGGGTCCGATGCCGTCGCCCGCCAGCACCGCGACGCGATGCGCGGTCACCGGGGCGTCGTCACTCGAATCCCGTCGCGCGCCCGCAGCTCACGCAGTAGCGCCAGCCCACATCCACTTCGCCGCCGCAGGCGGGACAGCGGAGGTCCCCCGACGGGGGCTGCCCGCATTGCGGACAGAAATTCACCTTCCGCCCCCCGGGCAAGGTCTCGCCGCAATACGGGCACTGCCGCGGCGCCTCGGTCTGCTCGGCGAGTTCGAAGGCGGCGCCCGCGAGCGGGGCCTCGCGCTCCCGGTCCTCGTCGTCGGCCGGGCCGGCGCTCGCGTTGGCGGACGAGGGCAGGGGTGGGGGTAAGGGAGGCGGCGTGGGAGGCGCGGGCGCGTAGGCTCGGTCGCCGCGCAGGAACCGCTCGGCGGCGAGCCGGTTGAGGCTCAACAGGGCGTCGGGGAACTGGCGAAACAGGCCGGTGTCGGGGTTCTTCTCGTCCGCCTCACGCCGCAGCGCTTCCTGCACCTCGGCGGGCTCGAGCGACGCATATCCCCGCTCGCCCGCCAACAGCCGCAGCACCGCCATCTCGTAGTCCTGGTGCGTGGCGACGCGAAGGGTCGAGCGATTCGAGCGATACGGCACGAGGCGCTCGTACACCTCGGCTGCTGGGAAGGGCACGGCCAGGCGTCCCGGCGCATCGTTAGCGAGGACGCTCACGAGGCGCTCGAACAACCGGTCCAGGTCGTCAGCCACGCCGGGCTCCGCCGCGCCGCTCGCCGGGCGGCGTCACCGGACGACGACCACGCCCTTCATGAAGGGGTGCGGCGTGCAGTGATAGGGGTAGCGGCCCGGCTTGTCGAAGCGATGGATAAAGAACCCATTCGCGGGGATGAGGGGCGAGCCCGGCTCGCCGCCGTCGAAGCTGACGGTGTGCTCGACCGGATCGTCGTTGATCCACCGCACTGCGTCCCCCGCGCGGACGGTGATCGAGTCCGCGGCGAAGGTGTACGTCTTCATCCGCACGTCGGCGGCGACGCCGGCCGCTGCGGCGCTCGGCAGGGCACGCCGCGCCCCCGACGACCGGCCAAACCACGGCGCGAATCGCTTGAGATGCAGCGGGATCGTAAACTCGAAGCCGTACAGCGGCTTGCCGATCTGCGTCGGGAACAAGCCGCGGCGTGAGCTGCCCTCGATGGTGTTCACCGCCACGTTGCTCGCATGCAAGGAGAACGTGTGCGGAGACCCCGGGATCACGAAGAGGATGCCGGCGCTCCAGGCGGCGGCCTCGGTCGAGTCCCGGCTCACGAGCGAGGCGACGTCCCCCGCGAGCGCGACATAGTCGTTCAGCCGCCAGACCGCGCCACCCGCGAGCGCCGTGCGCGCGCGACTGACGCCGTACGCGTGCGACATCCCGCGCGCGGCGCCCGAGACCGTCAGGCGCCCGCTCGTCCAATCGACCCCGACCTCGCCGTCCAGACTCTTCGCGGCCGCGTTGTAGGCGGGCGTGACGGCGACCGCGACCGCCCCGACGCGGCGGCGCCAGCGGGCGTAGAACTCCGCCTCGTTGGTCGGGCTCGACGGAGTTTCGGAGTGTGTGCTGAAGCGGTCGCCGATGGTGAGGTCCCGCGTGAGCCCGACCGCAAACGTGAAGGTCGGGAAGTTGACGACCGTGTTGTTCGTTGATCCCGAACTCACGTAGAAGCGATGCACGAAGTTGAATTGCACCACACCGGGATCCGCCACCCACGTCCCGCCGAGGTTCGGCGAACGCTCGAGGGAAGACTGCGCCGCGAGGGGCGCGGCGACGGCGAGGGCGACGAGCACCAACGGGGCACGGGACATCACGGCACCTCCTGGGGTGAGGGGAGCTGAGGCCCGGGGTCGCCGCGGAGGTCACTCCAGTCGGCGGTCCGACGCCGCCTCAGCGCCACGCGGCGACCCACTTGTCGTACGGGACCGGCGTCACGCCGCCCTGCGCGAGGACCTCGATCCCCGAGGGATCGCGATAGGCCTTGCGGTAGAACACGTGCGTCACGCCCGAGTTGATGATGAGTTTGGCGCACATGACGCACGGCGACGCGCTTACGAACACGACCTTGTCGCGCACGCTGCCCGGCGCCTTGACGAGCGCGTTCATTTCCGAGTGAATGCAGCCGCAGTTGCCCGGGACGGCCGAGTCGCACGTGTTGGGCAGGCCACGGGCGTTCCCATTGTAGCCGATGGCGAGCACGTTCTCGAGCCGCTGATCGGTCACGACCGTCCCGACCTGCAGCCGAACGCAGGTGGAGCGTTTCGCCAGCTCCTCCGCCATGCGCATGTAGACCTCGTAGAGCGGGATGCGCTCGACCGGCGGCACCGCGGCCCCGGCCGGGAGGAGGTTGAGGGCATGGGTGTTCGCCGCTACGCCGTCCCTAGGGATGCTCATGCAGCTCCTCGTCGGGTTCGTAGGCGGCGTAGTGCCCCCGCGCCTGCTCGCGCGCGAGCCAGGCGTCGAAGCCCGAGGGCACGAGACCGTTGGAACGCTCCTGGTGCTCGGCGGCCCGGATCGCGAGCACGTTGGCGTACTCGTTCTTCGGGTGGCCGGCGTGGCCCCGCACCCAGCGCCACTCGATCGCGTGCCCGGCCGCGGCCTGCACGAGCTTCTGCCAGAGTGGGAGGTTTTCGATCGCGCCGCCCTTGCGGCGCCAGCCGCGGGCCATCCAGGCCGGCACCCACTCTGTCATCCCCTTGATCAGATACGCCGAGTCGGACACGTAGACGACGTGGGCGTGTTTCCACTGGCGATGCAACCACTCGAGCGTCGCGATTGCGCCGGCCAGCGCCATCTTTTGGTTGGTTGTATTGGGGGAGCATTCGAAGAAGTCCCAGCGCGCCACGCTGTCCCCGGCGGGCGCCTCGACGAGGGCGGCGTTGCCCCCCGGATTGGGGGGCTCGGTCCCGTTGCCCAGGCAACTCTCGTCGGCATGCACCAGGACGTGGGTCGCGGGCGCGCCGGTCATCTCAGGGTTGGATGACGACCGGAATGTCGGTGTGGCGTAAGATCTCCTCCGCGTGGGACACCACCACGGCGCTCGGCCGGCCGTCGACATGACTCATGTGCGCGCCCGCGAACAGAGCATCGCAGTGGGTCTCCTGGATCACCGCTGCGACGACTGCCCCGGGGGTGCCGGCCTCCACGTGGGTGACGAACGCCACGCGCTGCATCGAGAGCGCCGCTTCGGCGGCCCCAACGACCCGGAGCCCCGCCTCGCGGTCGGCGTTCGCGTGAATCACATGGACCGTGCTCTCGACGACGCTCGCGAACTGGATGGCGCGCTCAAGCGCACGGCGGCTCGTGTCCCGCCCGTCGAACGCCACCGCGATCACGCGCATCGGCGATGGGGTGCCGCCGCACACGATCACACACCGCTCCGCGATGCGGATCAGGGAGAGCACCGTGGGGCCGAGCGTGCTGCCTTTGGTCGTCACGCCCCGACGCCCGACGAGCACAGCGTCGACCGTCTTCGCGAGCTCGGCGAGCGCGACGTCCGGATCGCCTTCGAGGCCCGTCACCTCCACCTTGAGGCCGCCGGCGAGGACGCGCTCCCGTGCGCGATCGAGCATGGCCGCACCGTTCGTGCGCGGGGCGCCGGGCTCGTGCACGTAGGCCACGAAGAGCGTACTCCCGAACCGCGCGCCCAAGAGCACCGCTTGATCGAGCGCCGCGTCCGCCCGCGGGCTGCCGTCCAGACCCACCAACAGACGCGTGAACACGGTTAGGGCAGGACGGCGAACGATTCCAGGTCGTGTAGCGGGAACGCGAGCAGCTCGCCCGTCATCGGGAGCCGCCCCTCGAGCGCGTCGTCGCGCGCCAGCAGCGCGAGCCGCTCGGCCACGACCACGAACTCCGTGCCGCGCCGCCGCAGCGCCACGCGGCGCCGCTCCCGCACCGCGCGCTCGAGTGCTTCGAGCGCGTCGGGCGTGAGACGCGTGTACTCGCGGATGGACGTCGGGGCGGGACGCTGCATCACCGCACCGCGATCCGGCCGGGGACGCCGGCGACGACGCGACCGATCGCCGCTCGGGCGAGCGCCCCCTCGCGCTCGAGTGCCGCGCCGAGGGCGGCGGCACGCTCTGGCGCGACGGCGATCAAGAGGCCTCCAGACGTCTGCGCGTCGGCGAGCAAGAGCCGCGTCGTCGCGTCCACGCCGGCGGTAAACGTGACGCGCCCGGCGACGCTCTCCGCGTTGCGCGTTGACCCGCCGGGGATCGCGCCGCGCTCCGCCGCCGCGCGCGCGCCCGGCAGGAGCGGCACGGCGGTCGCGACGAGCTCGGCCGCGACGCCGCTCGCCTCGAGCAGCGTGGCCAAATGCCCGAGCAGGCCGAACCCCGTCACGTCCGTCGCCGCGTGCACGCCCTCCGCCACCGCGCGCATCGCCCGTGCTGCGCCGGCGTTCAGTGTCGTCATCGCCTGCACCGCCGGCGCCAACTCCCCCTCCGTCACGAGATCGCGCTTCAAGGCCGTGGTCAGGACGCCCGTCCCGAGCGGCTTGGTCAGCACCAGCACATCACCCGCCCGCGCTCCGACATTCCGGATGACCTGGTCGGGATGCACCTCGCCGATCGCCACCAAGCCGTACTTGGGCTCGGGATCGTCCACCGAATGGCCCCCGAGCACGAACGCGCCCGCCTCGCGGGCCACGTCCCCACCACCCCGGAGCACCTCTCCGAGCAGCTCGAAGGGAAGAGCGTCGCGCGGCCAGCCAACGAGGTTGAGGGCCAGGAGGGGCGTCGCACCCATCGCGTACACGTCGGAGAACGCGTTGGCGGCGGCGATGCGCCCAAAGTCGTACGGATCGTCGACGAGCGGCGTAAAGAAGTCCACCGTCGCCACGATCGCGCGGTCCGCCGCCACCTGGAACACGGCGGCATCATCGCGGCTCGAGGCGTCGACGAGGATCCGAGGATCCGTCGCGACTGGCACGTGGCGCAAGACCTGCGCCAACTCGGCTGGGCCGAGTTTGCAGGCTCAGCCCGCGCCGTGCGAATAGCGCGTCAGTCGGATAGCGGTCATGGTACCGGACGACATGGGCGTAACCGAAGATACTCTATCC
>DATLKW010000396.1:0-26610 GCA_035538175.1 Gemmatimonadales bacterium
CACGCTGGGACCGATTCTGGTTCACTGGGGCATCGATCTGTGGGCGCCGTCCGCCAAGCTGGTCGAAAATGCTCACTTGCTCAGCCAGGATGCTCGTTTCTCGCGCTTCACCCTCGCTACCCCACAGGAGTTTTTCGATGCCCTAGGCCCGGCGCCCAGGACCGACGTGCTGTCCGGTGAGGTCCCGTTGGCGTGGCCCCACGTCGTGGACGGGATCCTGCACCTTTGGCAACTCGCGGTCCCCGCTACGACCACGCTCAAGACCGCGGAGACCTTCGCGACGATCAATTACGCCTTGGGATATGCCGACTACCCCCAGGCGGAATTTGAAGGCCTATGGAAGCGACTCATCGAGTCGATGGATCACAATCACGACGGCCAAGGCGGAGAGATCGGCGACCGGCGCAAGCAGGAATACTCCGAAGCCGCCATCATCGACGGCGGTGAGATCCTCCGCCGCATGCTGCGCAATATCGCCGAGCGCGTGCGCATTCCGGTCGCCAAGAGCTTCCCCATCGTCGTTTTCAACGGACTCGGATGGCAGCGCGACGACGTCGTGCGGGCCCATGTGACGTTGTTTGGCGACGTGATCCCGTCGTCGATCGCGGACTACAAGAAGACACTTCGGCTGGTGGATGAGACCGGGAAGTCCGTCCCGTTTCACGTCGCCTACACGAGTGAGAACATTTCGCGCGCTATCGAGGTGTGGTTCGTAGCCCAAGGTGTGCCCGCGCTCGGATACAAAACGTACCTTCTCACCGCCGAACCGGCTGAGTCGCTGCCTCCAACCTCGACTGTCGAGCTGGACCGCGACAAAGATCAGCAGGACCCCCGGCGTCCGTTGGGCGCGGACGTGATCGAGAACACGTTCTATCGAGTGACGATCGACAAAGCGACCGGCCGCGTCACCGTGTTCGATAAGCAGCTCGGCCGCGAGGCCTGTAAGGACCTCGAGATCGCGGCCCGGGAGGAGCGGGGGACGAACAACGTCCAGCGCGAGCTCGAAACCGGCCGCACGATCCCCCGCGTCGTCACGGAGACATCGCTGGAAGAGAACAACCCTGTCCGAACGGTGTTCCGCGTCTCGGGATGGATTGCGGACATCCCCGTCGTCCAGCGCTTGATTCTCTATCAGGGCGTCAAGCGACTCGACATCGAAAACAGTCTGGATTGGAAAGAACAGCGGCTCGTGAGCATCGAGCAACTCTTTCCGCTCGAGCAGCCAAACGCGGCGTTCTCCTACGGCGTGCCGTTTGGTGCCAACGACCGCCACAACCTCCTCCCCGGCTCCGGCCCGCGGGCGGAGGACGAGATTCAAAAGAGCATGTGGGAACAGTACCGGACGATCCAGCATTGGGTGTTTGCCGGCACCCCGGAATGGGGGATCACGCTCGCCGCGGACCATCAGCTCGTGCGGCTCGAGGACGGGCTGATTCGAGGCAGCATGATCCGGGGGCAGCGCTACACGTCGGTCAAGATCGTCCGCGGCGACGAAACAACGTCCATCCATTTTCCCGCCCCGGGACATTACGTCTTCCGATTCTCGTTCTCCTCCGGCCCCGGAGACTGGAGGGTCGGGCACGCATATCGCGCCGGACTGGCGTTCAACAACCCGCTCATTCCCGTGAGCGTGCTTGACGAAATCTCCACCAAGGCCCTTCCCCCCACACATTCGTTCGTGCGGGTCGCCGGCGACAACCTCGTGATCAGCGCGCTCAAGAAGGCAGAGCAGAGTGGTTCGCTCATCTTGCGTCTCTACGACATCGCCGGCACGTCGGCCGAGACGTCGGTGATCTTCAACAACGCGAAACAGACGTTTCGCGAGACTGATCTCTTGGAAGAGGACGTGGCCGGCTCTCACGAACAGCAGGTACTTCACGTCGGCCCGTACGAAATCAAGACGGTGAGGCTCGGGTCATCGGGACCGCCGAGTCGCCCATAGGACGTCAAAAAGGCCGCAGACCCGACCGTCAGCTCGGTCTGCCAGTTCTCACCGACTGCTCAAGGGTCGGTCCGGTGAGCCCGCATCGGAGGGACGTATGCCGGGGCGCCCAGAGCCCTCCAATTCGCGGCTGGTCGCCTGCGGGCGTGTCGCCAAACTTCGAGGGAACCCCTAAGTTGTGCCGTCCCTGCGGCCCGCGGCCTGGCCCGCGCTCCCCCTAACGGAGGCGCCGGAATGCACGTCGTCGCGCTCGTCACGACCCTGATCGTTCGGCTCGCGCTCCAGGACCTTGGATCGCTTCCGCTTGCCACGGTGATCGTCGACTCGAGCGACGATCGCCTCGTGATCGAGCTGCCGCCGGTGGATCTACCGGCCGCGGGCGCCACGGGCGAAACCATGGTCGGGCTGCCCCTCTGCCGCGTCCTCGTCCCCGTGGGCGCGTCACTGCATAGCGCTACGATCGAGTTGCTCGATCGCGATGGCCATGCGCTGCCACGCACGGCGCTGCATCACTTCAACCTGAGCGACCCGGACCATCGCGAGCTGTTCCTGCCAATTGGCATGCACCTGCTCGCATCCAGTAAAGAGACCCCCGCGATCACGGTGCCGTGGCTCTTGTTCGGCCTGCCGCTCGAGCGAGGACAGCGGTTGATCGCGGGAGCGATGCTCGCGAACACTACGGCTGTTGCCTACCACGGCGTCCGCGTGCGCCTCGTGCTGCACTACGTGCCCCCCGATCGACCGTGGCCCTTGTACCGGACCTATCCCTGGGTCATCGACGTGCAGTTTCCCCTCGGGCGACCGGGCGATGGCAGCAAGGCCTTCGATCTCCCGCCGGGCCGGAGTGAACACTCGTGGGAAGCGAGCCCGGCCATCTCCGGCACCATTCTCGGCCTGGGCGGACACCTCCATGACTACGGCGTGAGCCTCGAGCTCGCAGACGTCACGACGGGCAACGTGTTATGGCACGGCGAACCGAAGACCGACGCCGCTGGGCGCGTCCTGTCCTTCCCCTTAGCGCGGTTCTACAGCTGGCATCGCCTCGGCATCCACGTCGACGCCACCCACCGCTACCGCCTCACGGCCGTCTACCTGAACCCCACCGGCCGAGCGATCCGCGACGGGGGCATGGGAGCCGTGGCGGGCCTGATCGTCCCCGATCGAGGGACGGTGTGGCCCCCCGTCGACACGGCGGACACGCTCTATCGGGCGGACTTAGCCGCCACCATCCGCTCCGGCGACACAATGGAGCCGATGGTGGGCCATCATGGCACTCCCTGAACGCACGCGGCCGCGGGCCGAGTGCGGTACGTCACGTTGTTGCGCGCGCTCGACGAATAGGTTTGCGCCGTGACCCTGAGCCACATGAAGTGGGGACGCCTCCAGGTGAACGTCACCTGCGCGCTCCGCCGCGGCGCCTGGTATCGCGTTGCGCGACTCGCCCCCCTCCAAGCCATCCTCGACGTCAATCGCAGGCCCCTCGCCGTCCCTCACTACATGCTCGAAGTCGTCTCCCGACCCCCCACACGCTGGAGCGTCGTGCCTCGTCCCAAACGGGCGGGCGAGCTGCCGGCCGATTGGGGTCCACACTACGCGGTCTGCCCGAGCTGCCGCGAGCGGGCGGCGCTGCGGGGGCGCCCTCGCCGCCTGACGTGCGCGCGCTGCCACGGGGAGTTCGAGGTCGCGTGGGACGAGGCGTACCTCGCCGGCGCTTGACCGCTCCCGCCTACCCGAACGGGTGGGCGACGCCGACCGCCACCAGCCTTGACAGCGTTCCGCACCGCCGGTAGCATCCGATTCATGCAGCTCGGCCTCGCGCTTCCGCTCCTCCTTCTGGTCCTGGTCGTCCTCCTTATTGGACGACCCGGGGATCGCGGCGCGCTAGCCAGCATCGACTTGCACGACTAACCCAGCAGCAAACGCAAGCAAACGCCGCGGATCCCCCGATCCGCGGCGTTTTTGTTTGCGCCACCGGGAGGCCTCATGGTTCGAGACGTCGTCATCTTCGACACGACACTGCGCGACGGGGAACAGGCGCCGGGCAATACGATGAGCCCCGACGAAAAACTTGAGGTGGCGCGCCAGCTCGATGTCCTGAACGTGGACGTGATCGAGGCGGGATTCCCCGCCGCCTCCGCGGGCGACTTTCACGCCGTGCAGGAGATCGCGGCCCAGGTGCGGCGCCCGGTCCTCGCGGCCCTCGCGCGCTGCACCGAGAAGGACATCGACTTGGCCGGGGAGGCGCTGAGTCCCGCGGCACGCGGCCGCATCCACGTCTTCATCGCGACGTCCGATATCCACCTCCAGCACAAGCTCAAGATCGGGCGCGACGAATGTCTCGAGCTCGCGCGCGCGGCCGTGCGACGCGCGCGCCGTTACACCGACGACGTGGAGTTCTCAGCCGAGGATGCGAGCCGCAGCGACACTGACTACCTCTGCCGCGTGATCGATGCCGCCATCGATGCGGGCGCCACAACCGTCAACCTCCCCGACACCGTCGGCTACGCCCTGCCCGGCGAATACGAGGAGATGTTCAAGACCGTGCTCGAGCGCGTACCGGGTGCCGCCCGCGTCACGCTCTCGGCCCACTGTCACGACGACTTGGGCCTCGCCGTCGCCAATTCGCTCGCCGCGATTGCGGCTGGAGCGGGGCAGGTGGAGTGCACCGTCAACGGCATCGGCGAGCGCGCCGGCAACGCGGCGCTCGAGGAGATCGTCATGGCGAGCCGCGTGCGACCACAGGTCGCCTCGTTCCGCTGCAACATCGTCACGAGCGAGCTCTACCGCACCAGCCGGCTCCTCTCCCACGTCACCGGCGTGTTCCCGCAGCCCAACAAAGCGATCGTTGGGCGGAACGCGTTCGCGCACGAGGCCGGGATCCACCAGCACGGCATCATGCAGAATGGTCTCACCTACGAGATCATGCAGCCGGAGACGGTCGGCGTCCCGCACTCCCGGCTCGTCCTGGGCAAGCACTCCGGCCGCCACGCGCTCGAACGTCGTTATCACGATCTGGGCTACGAGTTGGGGGACGGCGCCCTCGAGCGCGTCTACCAGAAGTTCACCGCGCTCGCCGACAAGAAGCGAGAGATCCTGGACGAGGACCTGCTCGCGCTCGTCCACGATGGCTTCCGCGACGCCCCGGAACAGTTCCAGCTCACCCACCTCGAGGTCAGTTGCGGGACCGTGGGCGGCCGGGCGGCCGTGCGCATGACGGGACCATGGGCGGGGGAACGGGAGGCGCGTGGCGCGGGCGACGGCCCCATCGCCGCCACGTTCGCGGCGGTGAGCGAAATTGTGGGGCAGCCGATCGAGGTGGCGAACCTCGCCGTCCAATCGGTCACGCCCGGGCGCGACAGCCTTGGCCAGGTGTCCCTGCAGGCCCGCGTCAACGGCAAGTCCCTCTCGGGGCACGGCGCGTCGACCGACATCGTCGAGGCCTGCGCACGCGCCCTCGTGAATGCGCTCAATAAGGCGCACTTCGCGGACCGACTCGAGGCCGATGCCCTGAACGCCGTTTACCTCTGGGGGGTGTGACATGGGCGAGCTCCTGTCGGGCGCCCAAATCATCTGCCGCGTCCTGCTCGAAGAGGGCGTCGAGACCGTCTGGGGCTACCCGGGCGGCGCGATCATGCCGTTCTATCACGCCCTCCCCGACGTGCCCGAGATCCGCCACATCCTCGTGCGCCACGAGCAGGCGGCCGCCCACGCGGCGGACGGCTATGCGCGCGCGAGCGGCCGGATCGGCGTCTGCGTGGCCACCTCGGGACCGGGGGCGACGAACCTGGTCACGGGACTCGCCACCGCCCACATGGATTCGTCTCCCGTCCTCGCCATCACGGGGCAGGTGCCGCGCCCGATGGTGGGCCGGGACGCCTTCCAGGAGACGGATGTCGTGGGCATCACGCTCCCCATCACCAAGCACAGCGCGCTCGTGCGCGATGCGGCGGAGCTCGCCGACGAGCTTCGCCGCGCGATCGCGATCGCAACCGAGGGCCGACCCGGGCCCGTCCTCATCGACGTGCCGAAAGACGTCCAGAACCAGAAGGTCGAGTACCACCCAGCGTCGTCCACCTCGGGCGCGCAGCGCGCGGCGCGGACCCCGAGCGGGCGCGAGCGCCACACCGAGCCCGTCGACCCCGTGGCCCTGGCGGCCCGTCTGATCGCGCAGGCCGAGCGACCCCTGCTCATGGTGGGACACGGCGTGATCCTCGCCGGCGCGTACGACGTGGTACGCGAACTCGCCGAGAAGACCGGGACGCCCGTCATCACCACGCTCCTCGGCATTAGCGCGCTGCCGGTCGCGCATCCTCTACACCTCGGGATGCCGGGCATGCACGGCGAAGTCCACGTCAATCGGGCGATCCAGCACGCCGATCTGATCGTCGGGATCGGGCTGCGGTTCGACGACCGGGTCACCGGCAACACCAAGGGCTTCGCGCCCCATGCCCAGATCGTCCACATCGACTTGGATCCCTCGGAGATCGGCAAGAACGTGCCGACGAGCGTGAGCATCGTGGGCGACGCCCGCGCGGTGACGACGAGGCTCGTGGCCGCGGTCGCGCCGCGGAACTGCGACCAGTGGCGCGCCGAAATCGCGAGCTGGGTGCGCCCACGCGAGGAGAGCTTCCGCGGCGACCTCTCCCCCCAGAACATCGTCGCGGCGATTCACGACGCCGCGGGCGAACGCTGTACCATCGTGACCGACGTCGGCCAGCACCAGATGTGGGTCGCGAAGCTCTACCCCTACGGGCGCCGCAACACGCACATCACGTCCGGCGGGCTCGGCACCATGGGATTCGCCGTACCGGCCGCCATGGGCGTGAAGTTTGCGCGCCCGCGCGACGACGTGTGGGCCATCTCGGGAGACGGCGGGTTCCAGATGAACATGCAGGAGATCGCCACCATGGTGCAGGAACAGATCCCGGTGAAGCTGGCCGTGTTCAACAACGGCTACCTCGGGATGGTGCGCCAGTGGCAGCAGTTCTTCCACGGCCGCCGCTACTCCGCAACGCCGATCTGGAGCCCCGACTACGTCAAGCTGGCGGGCGCCTACGGCATCCCGGCGTGGCGCGTCGAGCAGGCGAGCGAGCTCGAATCCGTCCTCATGCATGCCACGGCGGCCGACGGGCCCGTCTTGGTGGAGTTGGCGATCGAGCAGGAGGCGAACGTGTTCCCAATGATTCCCCCCGGGGCGACGCTCTCCGAGCCCATCGAGAGCGCGCCGACACCGGCGGGGCAAGCCTGAGCAGCCATGACCCACGCCCTGTCCCTGGCAGTCGACGACGAGCTCCTGGCGCTGAATCGCGCGGTCGGAGAGCTGAGGCGCCGCAACTTGCCCATCGCGAGCATCGCCGTCGCCCCGGGCGAGCGACCCGGTGAGGCCCGCCTCACCGTCCTCGTGGATACCGATCCGGCCACGGCCGAGATGGCCGCCAGGAAGCTGGACAAGGTGTCAGGCGTGCGGTGGGCGCGCCATTTCGTCGTCGAGCAGGGCCTCGCCCGAGAACTCATCCTGTGCCGCGTGCGCACGCCTCCCGGGCGCGACGCCGAACTGCTCGACGTGTGTGCGCGCTTCCATGCGACCGTGCTGGAGACGCGGCCCGAGGAGCTCGTGATCGAGCTGTCGGACGAGCCCTCGGCCGTGCTCGCGTTCGTCGCTGCGGTCCAGCCGTTCGGCATCGTCGAGTTGGTCCGCAGCGGCCCCGTCGCCGTGGCGCGGGCGGCCACGGAAGCCGCGGCGCCACCTGTTACCCCATGACCCCCGTTCCACCTTCCTCAGCAAACGAGCGACCCATGCCTGGAGCTTCCCTGAAGGTCTTCTACGACGCGGACGCCGATCTCGGCCGGCTCGGCCGGCGCACCGTCGCCATCATCGGATACGGCAGCCAGGGCCACGCCCATGCCCTGAACCTGCGCGACTCAGGGGTACGGGTGATCGTCGGCCTGCGGCCCGGCGGCTCGGGCGGGGGATCGTGGAACCGCGCGGCCGCCGAGGGCCTGGACGTCCGACCGATCGCCGACGCGACCCGGGCGGCCGACACGATCATGATGCTCGTACCCGACCAGCACGCGCGCGCGGTCTACGAGCAGGACGTCGCCGGCGCCCTCGCCCCTGGCAAGACGCTCATGTTTGCCCACGGCTTCAACGTGCACTTCAAGGAGATCGTCCCGCCCACGGGCGTGGACGTATCCATGGTCGCCCCCAAATCGCCCGGCCATCTCGTGCGCAGCGAGTTCCAAGCAGGGCGGGGCGTACCGGCCCTCGTCGCCGTCGAACGCGATGCGAGCGGCCACGCGCTCGCCGACGCGCTCGCCTACGCGGCCGGGATCGGCTGCACGCGCGCCGGCGTGCTCCCGACCACCTTCCGCGAAGAGACGGAGAGCGACCTCTTCGGCGAGCAGGTCGTGCTGTGCGGTGGCGTCACCGCCCTCATCAAGGCGGGCTTCGACACGCTCGTGGCGGCCGGATACGCGCCCGAACTCGCCTACTTCGAGTGCCTCCATGAGCTGAAGCTCATCGTGGACTTGATGTACCGCGGCGGGATGAAGTTCATGCGCTTCTCCATCTCGGACACTGCCGAGTATGGCGACTACACGCGCGGACCGACCCTCATCACGCCCGCGGTCCGGGCCCGGATGCAGCAGATCCTCGCCGACATCCAGAGCGGCGCCTTCGCTCGCGAGTGGATCGAGGAGAGCCGCCGCGGCGGGCCCAACTTCCAGCGGCTCAAGCGCGAAGAGAACGACCACCTGATCGAGCGTGTCGGCGCTACGCTCCGCGCCATGATGCCGTGGTCGGAAGAAGGAAAGGCGGCCGCGGCGGCGGCCCGACCACCGGCTCCCCCGCCATCAGGCGCCGGGACCCCCGCGAAGGAGCGGCTGGCCGCGCGGTGAGCCCCCGCACCCTGTTTGCGAAGGTCTGGGACACCCACCTGGTCCACCAGCTCCCCGAGGGGCCGGTGCTCCTGTATGTCGACTTGCACCTGGTCCACGAGGTGACGTCGCCCCAGGCGTTCGAAGGCTTACGACTCGCGGCGCGTCGGGTGCGGCGCCCGGAGCGCACGGTCGCCACCGTGGACCACAACGTGCCCACGGACGATCGCACCCTCCCGCTCGCGGACGCGCTCGCGGCCCGGCAGGTAGACACGCTCGCGGCCAACGCGCGGGAGTTCGGGATCGAGCTCTTCGACCTCGCCTCGCCCAACCAAGGCATCGTCCACGTCATCGGTCCCGAGCTCGGCCTCACCCAACCGGGCATGATCATCGTGTGCGGGGATTCGCACACCTCGACCCACGGCGCGTTCGGGGCACTGGCGTTTGGCATCGGCACGAGCGAGGTGGAGCACGTCCTGGCCACGCAGTGCCTCGTGCTCGAGCGGCCTCGGACGATGGAGGTCCATTTCGCGGGTGCGCCTGGATTCGGCGTCACGGCCAAAGATCTGATTCTCGCCTTGATCGGGCAGATCGGAACGGACGGCGCCACCGGCCACGTGATCGAGTACACGGGCGACGCGATCCGCGGGCTCTCGATGGAGGGCCGGATGACGGTGTGCAACATGTCGATCGAAGCGGGGGCGCGGGCCGGGATGATCGCCCCCGACGAGACCACGTTTGCCTACCTCTCCGGCCGGCCCCGCGCGCCCACGGCCGCGCGCTTCGGGCAAGCACGCGAGCGCTGGCGGGCCCTGCACACGGACCCCGGCGCCACCTACGACGCACGCGTGACGCTCGATGCCAGCCGCATCGCGCCCCAAGTGACCTGGGGGACGAACCCCGGCATGGTCGCACCCATCACCGGCCATGTGCCGGACCCCGCCTCCTGTTCCACGGTCGCCGAGCGCTACGCCGTCGAGCGGGCTCTCGCCTACATGGACCTGAAGCCCGGTACCCCCCTCGAGGGGCTGCCTGTCGATCGCGTGTTTCTCGGCTCATGCACCAACGCCCGCATCGAAGATCTGCGCAGCGCCGCCCGGGTGGTCGAGGGTAAGCGCGTCGCGCCCCGGGTGCGGGCGCTCGTCGTGCCGGGCTCCCAGCACGTGAAGGCCCTGGCGGAGGCCGAGGGACTCGACCGCGTGTTCCGGGAGGCGGGCTTCGAGTGGCGCAACTCGGGCTGCTCGATGTGCCTCGGCATGAACCCCGATATCCTGGCGAGCGGGGAGCGCTGCGCCGCGACGTCCAACCGCAACTTCGAAGGGCGGCAGGGCCGCGGCGGACGCACCCACCTGATGAGTCCCGCCATGGCGGCGGCCGCTGGCATCGCCGGGCACTTGGTGGACGTGCGGAGCTGGACGTGACCCCCTTCGTGCGCCACACCGGCCGGGTCGCGGCGCTCCCCCGCGCCAACGTGGACACCGACCAGATCGTCCCCAAGCAGTTTCTCAAACGCATCGAGCGCACCGGCTTCGCGCCCGTCCTGTTCCACGACTGGCGCTACGGCCCCGACGGGTCCGACGACCCCGCGTTCGAGCTCAACCGGCCGGCGGCCGCCGGCGCGAGCATCCTCCTCACCGGCGCGAACTTCGGCTGCGGCTCCTCGCGCGAACACGCCGTGTGGGCCCTTCGCGAATACGGGTTCCGCGCCGTCCTTGCCGAATCGTTCGCCGACATCTTCTACGCGAACTGCTGCCAGAACGGACTCCTCGCCGTGCGGCTCCTGCCCGGCGAGATCCGCGAGCTGTTCGCCCGCCATACGCGCGCCGACGGCCGCTACGACCTTCTGGTCGATCTCGACCAGCAAAGCGTGCGCGACGAGGCGGGATTCCGAGCGGGCTTCAGCATCGAGCCCTACCGCCGCGACATGCTACTGCGCGGCTTGGACGAAATCGGCCGGACGCTCCTCGAAGACGCCCGCATCACCGCCTACGAACAACGCCGGACGACGGGGGAGGGTCAGCGTCGCGGAGCAGGGGAGGAGGAGGAGGAGGGGGAGGGGGAGGACCGCGAGTGACGGCGTACGAGATCGCCGTCCTCGCAGGCGACGGGATCGGGCCCGAGGTGACGGGCGAGGCGGTGCGGGTCCTGCGAGCGACGGGGGATCGCTTCGGGATTCCGTTCACGCTCACGCACCACCCCATCGGGGCCGCGGGCGTCGCGGCCGCCGGCGATCCGCTCCCGCCAGCGACCCGCGGCGCCGTGGGCAAGGCGCACGCCGTGCTGCTCGGCGCCGTCGGGGATCCGTCGCTCGACCACGCCCCGTGCGAGCTCCGGCCGGAAGCAGGCCTCCTCGCGCTCCGCCGCCTGCTCCGCGTGTACGCCAACCTCCGCCCCGTCATGCCCCACGCCGCGCTCGCGTTCGCGTCGCCCCTCAAGCCCGAGCTGCTCGCGGGGATCGATATCCTGATCGTGCGAGAGCTCGTCGGTGGGCTCTACTACGGCGAGCCGCGGGGCCGCGAGAACGGGGCGGCCGTGAACACCCTTCGCTACACCGAAGCGGAAGTCGAGCGCGTGGCACGCGTCGCATTCGCCGCCGCCCGCGCGCGCCGCCGCCGCGTGCTGTCGGTGGACAAGGCCAACGTGCTCGAGACGTCGCAGCTCTGGCGCGACACGGTGACGCGCCTCGCGCGCGACTACCCCGACGTCAGGCTCGAGCACGCCTACGTGGACACCGCCGCGATGCGCCTCGTCGCCGCCCCCGCGGAGATCGACGTGCTGCTCACCGAAAACATGTTCGGCGACATCCTGTCGGACGAGGCAGCGGTGCTCGTGGGGGCGCTGGGCCTCTTGCCCTCCGCATCGCTCGGTGACGGACCGGGACTGTTCGAGCCGATCCACGGCTCCGCCCCGACCATCGCCGGAAAGGACCTGGCGAACCCGGTCGGCGCGATCGCGTCCGTGGCGCTCCTCCTGCGCCACGGGCTCGGCCTCGCCGAGCCGGCTGCGGCGGTCGAGCGCGCGATCGCGGCCGCCCTCGAGCAGGGGGCGCGCACCCGCGATATCGCGCAGCCGAGCGATCGGGTGTTCGGGACCCGCGAGATGGGCGCGCGGATCGCCGAACTTGTCCGCGCCCCCGCGGGGCGCCCGCTGTCCGTTGTCCGCTAGCCTACAGGTCGGTCACCGCGCCGCGACTCGCACTCGAGACGAGCTTCGCGTACTTCGCCAGGACCCCCGCCGTGTAGCGGGGCACGGGCGGCTTCCACGCCGTGCGCCGCCGGGCGAGCTCGGCATCCGGGACCCCAAGCTCGAGCCGGTGCCCGTCGGCATCGATCGTGATCGCATCGCCGTCTTGGACCAACGCGATCGCCCCGCCTACCGCCGCTTCGGGCGCCACATGGCCCACCACCAGCCCGTACGTGCCGCCCGAGAACCGGCCGTCCGTGACGAGCCCGACCGTGTCCCCGAGCCCGATGCCGATGATCGCCGACGTGGGGGAGAGCATCTCGCGCATCCCGGGCCCGCCCTTCGGCCCCTCGTAGCGGATCACCACCACGTCCCCGGCCTTCACCCGCCCGCCGAGGATTGACGCCAGTGCGTCCTCCTCGCAGTCGAACACCCGGGCCGGGCCCGTCATCCGCGTGTGGCGGATGCCGGTGACCTTCGCGACCGCGCCCTCGGTGGCGAGATTGCCGCGGAGCACCGCGAGATGGCCGTGCGGATACAGAGGCCGGCTCCAGGGGTGGATCACCTCCTGATCGCGCCGTGGCTCGGCGGGAACGTCCCGGAGTACCTCGGCCACCGTCGCGCCCGAAATCGTCGGGGCGTCGCCGTGCAGGACGCCGTGGGCGAGCAGGATCTTCATCACCTGCGGCACCCCGCCCGCCCGGTGCAGATCGGTCGTCACGAACCGGCCAGACGGCTTCAGGTCCGCTAACACCGGGACCCGCACCCGCAGGGCTTCGAAGTCGTCGAGTGCGAGGGGGACACCCGCGGCGTGCGCGATCGCGAGGAGATGCAACACCGCGTTGGTCGAGCCGCCGAGCGCCATCACCACGGCGATCGCGTTCTCGAAGGCCGGGCGCGTGAGGATCGTCCGCGGACGCAAGTCGCGTCGCACCGCCTCGACGAGCACCCCGGCCGAGCGCGCCGCACTCTCGACCTTCTCGGGGTCCTCCGCCGCCATCGTGGACGAATAGGGCAGGGACATCCCCATCGCCTCGATCGCCGAGGACATCGTGTTTGCCGTGAACATGCCGCCGCACGCGCCGGCCCCGGGGCACGCGCGCCGCTCGACTTCGAGCAGGTCCCGCTCGGACAGCTTGTGCGCGCTGTACTGGCCGACCGCCTCAAAGACGCTCACCACCGTGAGGTCCTGACCCTGGTAGTGGCCCGGCTTGATCGTGCCCCCGTAGACGAACACCGCCGGGATGTTCATCCGCGCGATGGCGATCAACGCCCCCGGCATGTTCTTGTCGCAACCGCCGATGGCCAGCACGCCGTCCACCGCCGCCGCGTTACACACCGTTTCGATCGAGTCTGCGATCACCTCGCGGGAGACAAGGGAGTACTTCATCCCCTCGGTCCCCATCGAGATGCCGTCGCTGACCGTGATCGTCCCGAACGTCTGGGGCATCGCGCCCGCGGTCCGAACGGCCGCCTCGGCGCGGAGCGCCAAGTCGTTGAGCCGCGCGTTGCAGGGCGTGATCGTACTGTGCGCGTTCGCGATCCCGATGATCGGCTTCGCGAAATCTTCGTCGCTGAAACCGACGGCGCGTAGCATCGCGCGGTTGGGCGAGCGCTCGAGGCCCGCCGTGATCGTCCGGCTGCGGAGCGGACTCATTGGCGCATCACTCGCTCGACTTGGTCGAGCCGCGCGTCGATCTCCACGGGCCGGTTTGCGTACGGCGGGGCGGGCTCGCGCCGCTCGTGGTACTCGCTGACCGCGCCGGGATCCTTGAGGAGGTGCCCCGTGAGGATCGCCACCGCCCGCTCCGTGGGGCCGACGACGCCCTCGCGCACAAGCCGGCGCACCCCGGCGACCGCCGCGGCGCTCGCGGGCTCGCACCCCACCCCCGCCCGATCAATCACGGCCTTCGCCTCGAGGATCTCATCGTCCGTCGCGGTCGTGACCACGCCGTTCGTGTCGCGCACCGCGCGCACCGCCCGCTCGTACGACACGGGGTTGCCGATGCGAATCGCCGTCGCCACCGTGTGCGGCTCCACCCGATGGCGCTCGGCGAAGCCGTCCCGGAAGCTCCGCGCGAACGGCGCCGCCCCTTCGGCCTGCACCGCCGCGAGCCGGGGCACGCGTTCGATCACCCCCCACTGACACGCCTCTGCCAGCGCCTTGCCGAACGCCGCCATGTTCCCGAGGTTCCCCGCGGGCACGACGATCCAGTCGGGCGGGTCCCAAGCGAGCTGCTGCAACAGCTCGAGCACGATGGTCTTCTGCCCCTCCAAGCGGAACGGGTTCACAGAGTTGAGAAGGTACACCCCCAACCGCTCGCTCGCCGCTTCGGCGAGCTCCAAGCACTGGTCGAAATCCCCGCGCACGAGCAGCACGCGGGCCCCGTACGCCAACGCCTGCGCGAGCTTGCCCGCCGCCACGTGACCCTTCGGCACGAGCACGAGCGCGGGCACGCCGCCGAGCGCAGCGTAGGCCGCGAGCGCCGCGGCGGTGTTGCCGGTCGAGGCGCATGCGACGGCCTGAGCGCCGACCCGGCGGGCCTGGGTCACCCCCACTGTCATGCCGCGGTCCTTGAAGGACCCCGTGGGGTTGTGCCCCTCGTGCTTCAGGAGCAACGCGGGGCTCCCGGCCCAACTGGCCACCTGGGGGCTCGCCACGAGCGGCGTGTTGCCTTCGGAGGCGGAGACGATCTGTGCGTCAGCCGCCGTCGGGAGCACCACCTCGCGGTAGCGCCACACCCCCGACGCCAACGCCCCCCGCCGCACCCCCCAGCGCGCATCGAACGTGGCTCGCAGCGCGGCCCCACCGAGGAGCGGTCGCCCGTGCCGCACCTCCAACAGCCCCCCGCACGCCGGGCAGCGGGCGTGGGCATCGGTGTCGGGGATCTCACTCGCACAGCGGGCGCACACTTGCCAGCTCACGCTCATGCGCCCGCGAGCTTCAGGACATCATTCAGGATGCCGCCTGCCGTCACGGCGGGACCCGCGCCCGGACCGGTGATGACGAGCGGATTCTTCCGGTAGCGCATGGTCGTGAAGATAAACTGATTGTCGGTCCCGTTGAGCGACGCCATGGGACTCGAGCGGTCGACCACCACGAGCCCCACGCGAATCCGTCGCGGCGTCACGATCGCCCGGTAGCGCAGCACGCCGCCGCGCGCCGCCGCCCGCGCTACCCGCGCCACCCACGGCGCGTCGTACTCCTCGAGCCGCCGGAGAAACTCGGCGAGCGGCAGCCCGCGGGCGCCGTCCGGCACGAGTGATTCCACCGCGATGTCTCCGAGCTCGCCCCCGAAGCCGAGCAGCCGCCCGAGGATCAACGCCTTGCGCGCCACATCCATTCCCGAGAGATCCTCGCGCGGGTCGGGCTCGGGATAGCCCTTCGCGATCGCCCCGCGCAGCGCGACGGAGAATGGCGTGCCGCGCCCCAGCTCGCCGAACAGATAGCCGAGCGTCCCGGACGGGCACCCCTCGATCTTCGACACCCGGTCGCCCGACTCGACCAGCTTCTGATACGTATCGAGGATCGGCAGCCCGGCGCCGACCGTCGCCTCGTGCAGCAGCCGACGGCCGTGCGTCTGGGCTGCCGCCTGCAGCTCGGCGTACCGCCGCTTGTCGGCCGTCACGGGTCGCTTGTTGGCGAGCACGACGGCCAGGCCCGACCCGAGCGCGGCCTTCAGCGTGTCGGTCGTGTCGTCGGCCGTCAGATCGACCAGGATCGGGTTCGACAGCGCATGGCGCGCCACAAACGCGACCGCCTCGGCGGCGCTCGCGCGCCGCCCCCCCACGGCCTTCGCGAGCGGCGTCCCACGCCCCTTCGCCGCCCGCAGCGCCGCGAGGCGCCGTAGCGAGAACCCGCGCGCATCGAACACCAGCCCGCTCCGGTCGATCAGGCCGACCACCCGGAGCCGCACGCCCCCGTGCTTCACCTTCGCGATCATCGGTGCGAGCGCGCGCCCGATCTGGCCGAACCCGAGCAGCACCACGTCGGTCCGATCGGCGTGCGCCACAGCACCGCCGCCGATCTTCGAGAGCTGAAACGCGGCGTGCACCGCCCGCAGCGCGCGCGGGACCTCCTGCCCGTCCACCACGAGGGAGAGATTCAGCTCAGACGACCCCTGCGCCGTGGCGATCACATTGATCCGCGCGTCGGCGAGCGCCGAGAAGACGCGCGACGCGATGCCCGGCGTCCCCGCCATCCCGAGCCCGACCACCACGAGCGTCGCCAGCCCCGATTGCGCCTCCACCCCGTCGATCTCGCCCCGCGCGATCTCGGGACGAAAGGTCGCCGCGAGACTGCGGCGCGCCCGCTCGGCGTGAGCGTCGGGCACACTGAAACAGATCGAATGCTCCGACGAGGCTTGGCTGATGAGCGAGACGGAGATCCCCTCGTGATGCACGGCGGCGAACGTCCGGGCCGCAATCCCCGGCACGCCGAGCATCCCGCTCCCGGTGACGGTGAGCAGCGTCTGGTGCGGGATCGCCGACAGGGCCTTCACCGGATACTGCACGAGCGTGCGCCGCCGCGAGATCTCGGTACCGAGCGACGTCGGATCGGTAAACGGGCGGATCCGGATCGCCACGTTGCGTCGCAGGACCGGAATCAGCGCGCGGGGATGCAGCACCTTCGCGCCATAATACGCGAGCTCCGCGGCTTCCCGCAGGTGGAGCTGAGGTACCACCCGGGCGTCCGGCACGATGCGTGGGTCGGCGGTGAGTAGCCCGGGCACATCCTTCCAGAGCGACACCTCGCGGGCGCCGAGCACCCGGGCGAGCAACGTTGCCGTGAGATCGGAGCCGCCCCGACCGAGCGTCGTCACCTGGCCGTCGGGCGCCGCCCCGATGAACCCGGGGACCACGGGGACCGCGCCGCGAGCGAGCGGCGGGCGCAACGCGGCGCGGGCACTCCGCTCGGTGCGCCGCAAGTCGGGGGACGCGCTCCCAAACGTGCCGTCGGTGCGCACGACGTCCCCCGCGTCCACGAACGCCACCGCGCACCCCGCGGCCTCGAGCCCCGCCGCGAAGAGCCGCGCCGACAGCCGCTCGCCGCGCGCCGTCAGATAGTCGGTCGTGCGCGGCGTCAGCTCGCGCAGGACGCCGAGCCCACCGGCCACCTGCTCGAGCTCCGCGAACGCGGCATCGATAAGCGCGAGCAGCTCGGCGAGCCGCGCCTTCCCGGACACCAACTCCCGCGCCGCGGCGGCGTGCTTCGCGCCCAGCGCCTCGGCCACGCTGCGCACCGCGCTTCCCTCGCCCCGCGCGGCGCGTTGCGCGGCGTCCAGCAGGGCGTCCGTCACGCCGCTCATCGCCGACACCACGACCACGATGGGCCCGGGCCCCTGCGCCCGCACGATCTCCACGGCGTGGCGGATCGCCGCGGCGTCCGCGAGCGAGGCGCCACCGAACTTGTGGATGTGGGGGGGGCGGGAAAGACGGGCCGTGGGCGCCATCGCCACTCACTCCACCTGGTAGCCCGGCGTCGGCCGGTCGGCTGCGAACGCCTCGGCGGCGACCGACGCGCGCGCCCAGGCCCGCACCATGGCCTCCCCGACCACGCCCGCGCGTGCGACGGGGGTGATGGCCAGGAGGGTGGGACCGGAACCAGAGAGCGTTGCCCCGTACGCGCCAGCCTCGCGAGCGGCACCTACCACCGCGTCATACCCGCGCACGAGCGAGCGCCGATAGGGCACGTGCAGCACGTCGTCCAGCGCGGCGGCGAGCAGGCGGGGATCGCCACACGCGAGACCTTGGACGAGCGCGGCGCTCTTCGCCACCCCCCGCACCGCCTGCGCGTAGGGCAGGGTCTCCGGCAACACAGCCCGCGCCCGCTTCGTCTCCACCGTGAAATCGGGCACCGCCAGGACGAACGCCAGGCCACCGTCGACCGCGAGGGGCGTTGCGACCACCCCTCCAGCCTCAGGCGAGAGCACGAGGCACGCCCCGCCCAGCACTGCGGCCGCGACGTTATCGGGGTGACCCTCGAGCTCGCTCCCCACCGCCAGGAGCGCCGGGGCATCGATCCCCAACTCGAGCAGGGCCGCGGCCGCCGCCGCGCCCGCCACAATCGCCGCCGCCGACGATCCCAGCCCCCGCGCCACCGGGATCTCCGAATCCGCCGCGAGCACCAGACGCTCCGGCACCGCGCGGCCCGCCCGCCGACACGCCGCCAGGAACCCCCGATAGACGAGATCCGTGTCCGCGCCCGGCGCGAGCGCTCGGAGCGTCCCGCCGCGCTCGAGCCGCACCGCACCTGTGCCGCCCAGATGGGCAGACAACCGCAGCCAGCGGGGCACCGCGACACCGACGCAGTCGAATCCCGCCCCCAGATTGGAGGTCGAGCCCGGCACCCGCACGCTCACGCTCGCTCGCATCGACGGCTCACGGCCCCCTTCCGAAAATAGAAATGCCCCGGCGTACCACGCCGCGGGCGGTCGCTTTTTAGCACCTTGTTTAACGTGGCGGCAATACGCGGCAAATCACCACGAGGCTTCGGTTGTATGTTCAATACTCACCGGCAGCGTTCGACGCGTCAAGGACCGCGCGAACGACGCGGGGCCAGCGCGCGGGAGCGAACGGTCGATGGGACAGACACGAGTGGGGATTCTCGGCGCGACCGGGACGGTGGGTCAGCGCTTCCTCACGCTCCTCGAGCACCACCCCCAGTTCGTCGTCACGGCGCTCGCCGCCTCCGATCGCTCGCAAGGGAAGCCATACGGCGAAGCGTGCGTCTGGCGCTTGCCGGGAGCCGTCCCCCAGGCCGCGCGCGACCTCGTCGTCCAAGCGCCCGAGCCTCCCCTCGATTGCGACCTCGTGTTCTCGAGCCTGCCGACTGACATCGCGGGCGCGGTCGAGACGCGGTTCGCGCGGGCTGGCTACCCCGTCCTGACGAACTCGTCGCCGCACCGCATGGACGACGCCGTCCCCCTCGTGATCCCGGAAGTGAATCCCGAGCATTTGACGCTGCTCGACCGGTGCCGGGAGACCGGGCGCGGGTTCATCGTGGCGAATCCCAACTGCTCGACGGTGATGGTCGCCCTGGCCGTTGCTCCCCTCGCCGCGCGGTTCGGCGTCACGGCCGTCGTGGCCACGACGCTCCAGGCGATCTCCGGCGCCGGATACCCGGGCGTGGCGTCCCTCGACATCACCGACAACGTCATCCCGTTCATCGCCGAAGAAGAGGAGAAGATCGAGCGCGAGACGCGGAAGATCCTCGGCGCGCTCGACGCGGGACGGGTCGCGCCCGCCGCCTTCGGCGTGAGCGCCCAGTGCCACCGCGTGAACGTGGTCGATGGACACCTGGCGGCCGTGCGCGTCACGCTCGCCCGAGCCGCGGAGCCCGACGAGTTGCGCGAGGCTTGGGCGAGCTTCACGGGCCTCCCCCAAGCGCTCCGTCTCCCCACGGCGCCCGAGTACCCCATCCTCGTGCGCGACGAGCCCGATCGACCCCAACCCCGCCTCGACCGCGACGCGGGACGAGGCATGAGCGTCACCATCGGCCGGATCGGTCGGGACCACGTGCTCGGTCACCGCTTCGTCGCCCTGAGCCACAACACGATCCGCGGGGCCGCCGGCGCTGCCCTCCTCAATGCCGAACTTCTCCTCGCCCAGGGGTATTTGCAGGGGCGATAGCGACCTGTCTCGAGAGGCCGCCCACGTGGCACCTGGCACCTAGCACCGCGACCCGAGTCCCCGTGCGCTGCGCCACGCCGGCCGCGCGCCCCCGAGAGCTTCGTTACCGAGTGGCCCGACGGACCGTCTTTAGTGCGAGCAGCGCGCCCTCGAGCCCACCTTAACGCTCCGCCGTCGCCAGCCGTCTAAGCGACGGTTCCGAAGCGCGCCCGACCCCAACCGTTGGAGGATCGTCGCATGCGTCCTGTGCCACCGACCGCCTGGCGCCTCGCCGCCGGGACGCTCACCGTCGCCTTGTTCGCGGCGTGTACCACCTCACCCACCGCCGCGCCGTCCACCCCCTCCAATCAGGGTCTCTCCCAGCCCGAGGCCAACGCCGTCGCCGAAGTCGTCGCCACCGATGCGGCTGCGCTCCCTGCTGGTGCGGCTTTCGATTGGGCCTTCGGCGTCCCGTTCGCCCCGGCCCCCATGCTCGGAGCCCCGGCGATGGCGACGGCGTCAGTGAGTTGCACCCCCACGCGCACCCCGAGCCCGGTGGTGGATACCGACAAGGATGGCGTGCCCGATTCGCTGCACGTCGACTTCACTGGGTGCTCCTTTACGGGCGGCACGTTCACGCTGACCCTGAGCGGCGCGATCGATCTCGTCGATCCCACGCCCACCGTCGCGGACCGGGCGTTCCGCACTCGCTACGACAGCTTCACGCGTAGCCTCAAGAACTCGACGGACGGATCGACGCGCACCGTCGTTGAGAACGGCGTACGGGAGGTCCTGGGCACCGCGACCTCTCTGCTCCTCACGGACACGATGCAGACGGACTACACGTTCGCCACCGGCGCCAAGGCGTCCCATGTGCGCAAGTGGGCGTCCACGTTCACCGCCGACCAGGGACAGACGATCCAAATGGGTTGGCACCTGCCGAGCGGGACGTGGAACATTTCGGGGAGCTCGTCCTGGACGTCCGGCACCAACAGCTACGCCCTCTCCGTGAAGACGACGCAGCCGCTGCACTTTAACGCGAGCTGCACGGTCGAACCGCGGTTCGACGCAGGGACGCTCACGATCGTGGTCACGAAGGGCACGACGACCACGACCGTCAGCATCCAGTTCACGGCCTGCGGCCAGTACACCGTGACGCGGTCGTAGCCCGACTCGGCGAGTGCCCGATCCGCTTGCTCCGAGGCCCGATCCCGCTGCCGGATCGGGCCTTGATGCTTATAATGGGGCCTCTGGTCCACGCCCACCTGATCCTCAACCCCGCCGCCGGCCGCGGCGCGGCGGCCCGCGCCCTCGACCCGATCGCGCGCGAGTTCCGGCACCAGGGCTGGGCCGTCGACCTCGCCCGCACCGCGGGCCCGGGCCACGGGACCACGCTCGCCGCCGAGGCGGTGCGCGCCGGGGCCACCCGTGTCGTAGCCGTCGACGGCGACGGCACGGTCCACGAGGTTGCGAATGGTCTGCTTGCGAGCGGCGGCAACGCCCTGCTCGGCGTCATCCCCTTCGGCACCGGGAACGACTTCGCCAAACTCGTCGGCCTCGCCGGCGAGCCCCCCCTGCGGGCGGTGCGGCGCCTCGTCACCGCGCGGAGCGCCACGTTCGACGCGGGCCACGTGCTCGGCGAGCACTTCGTCAACAGCGTGGGGTTCGGCTTCGGCGCCGAAGTCGTGCGCCGCCGCAACGCGATGCCCGGCCTCACCGGCTTCTGGTCGTACTTCGTCCCCGTGTTCCGGACCTTCGCCGCCTTCCGGCCGCCGCGCTTCGACGTCACGGCGGCCGGTTTCCACGAGACGGGGTACATGATGATGGTCGAGGTCTGCAACGGCACGACCGCGGGCGGAAGCTACCGATTCGCGCCGCGCGCCCTGCCCGGGGATGGGCAGCTCGATGTGTGCCTCGTGCGGCGCGTGTCGCTCCCACGCTTCCTCCTCGCCGTGCCACGCGTCATGCGTGGGACCCACGGATCGATGCGGGAGGTCGCCCTGTTCCCAACGCGCGAAATCACCGTGCGCTCACTCGACGGGCCACTCGTCGTCCACCTGGACGGCGAGCTGCGGGAGCCCACGACGCACGCCGCGACGGTGCGCGTCGAGCCGGGACGCCTGCGGGTCCTCGTGGCCGCATGAGGGGAGCGCTCGTGCGCCGCGCACAGCAGGCGATCGCGGGCGGCGCCCTCGCGGTCCTCCTGGGAACGGGCCTCTTCCGCCGCCTCCCGGGCCAGGCGCCCGACACCACGCGCCCCACGATCGTCACCACCGGAGCGAGCGTCGTCGCCCCCGACACGAGTCGCCGCGTGCGACCCATGGCCGCGTTCGTCCGGTCCCTCGTCCTCCCCGGCTGGGGCCAGGCGGCGACAGGACGACACGTCGCGGGCGCCGTGTTCGCCACGTGGGAAGGTCTGGCGGCGATGATGACCCTCAAGGCCCAATCGGAGCTCCGCTACCTCCGGGAGGCCGGCTCGCCCAACATCCCGGCCAAGCGCCAAGAGGTGCAGGACTGGCTCGTGCTCTGGATCTTCAACCACCTCTTCTCGGGCGCCGAGGCGTTCGTCGCCGCGCACCTCGAGGATTTCCCCAAGGATTTGAAGCTCCAGGCGTTCCCCCGAGGCGTCGGCGTGAGCGTCCCGCTCGGGCGACCATGAACGCCCGTCCGCTCGGCGTCTTCGACTCGGGGATCGGGGGCCTGACGGTCGCCCGGGCCCTCTTCGAACGCCTGCCGCACGAGTCCGTGATCTACTACGGCGACACGGCGCGCGTGCCCTACGGCCCCAAGTCCCCAGACACCGTGCGGCGCTACGCCGCGGAGATCGCCGCCTACTTGCTCGGCCGCGACGTGAAAGCGCTCGTCGTCGCGTGCAACACGATCAGTGCCCACGCGCTCGACGATCTCCGCACCCGCTCCCCGGTGCCGCTCGTCGGTGTCATCGAGCCGGGGGCGCGCGCGGCCGCCCAGGCGACCCGGGTCGGTAAGGTAGGGGTCATCGGGACGGCGGGAACGATCGCGAGCGGGGCGTACGAGCGGGCCATCAAGGCGCTCCGGCCCGACGCGATCATCTGCGCCCAGGCGTGCCCCCTACTCGTCCCCCTCGTCGAAGAAGGCTGGTTCGATCACCCGGCCACCGAGCTCATCGCACGCCAGTACCTCGAGCCGCTCGTGCGCGCCGGCGTCGACACGCTGGTCCTCGGTTGCACGCACTACCCCCTCCTCAAGCCCCTGCTCGCCCGCGTGCTTGGCTCCGGGGTGACGCTGGTCGACAGCGCCGAGGAAACGGCGAAGGCGGTCGCCGAGACGCTCGCCCGGGCCGGCCTCGCCGCCCCCGACCACGCTCGATCGGTCCACCGCTTCGTCGTCTCCGACGACGAGCCCCATTTCCGGCGGGTCGGGGCGCGGTTTCTCGGCGGCCGGCTCCAGCACGTCGAGGTCGCGCCCGTGTGACGCTCCCCCGCTACCCGAACGCCTTGAGCTCGACCCCCGCAGAGCTCACGACCGCGTAGCGACAGCCGTCTAAGAACGCGCCAGGGTTCACATAGGCCCGCCCGTTGGGGAGCTCGACGA
Source organism: Gemmatimonadales bacterium (assembly GCA_035538175.1). Classification (GTDB taxonomy): domain Bacteria; phylum Gemmatimonadota; class Gemmatimonadetes; order Gemmatimonadales; family GWC2-71-9; genus AG41. The sequence continues at coordinate 23,186 of DATLKW010000396.1, forward strand.
GGGCCGCGCGGTGCGTGTGCGCGAGGATCACCAGCTCGAGATCGGGACGCCGCGCGAGCAGCTCCGCGGCGTAGTGGGCCTGCGCGCGCTCCGCCCGGTCGAGCACCGCGCGGTCCCGCGTGTTGTCGGCGAGCCGGCGCGACAGCTGGTGCGCGATCCAGAAGCCCAGGTCGGGGTGTAGAGCACGAAACACCCGGATCGTCACAGGATGACGCGTCACCTGATGCAGCACTCGCGCGCTCCAATGCTGTTCCGTGAGCCCGTCGCCGTGCGCGACAAAGGTGCGACGTCCCGCGACGTCGAGCTCAGCCTCCCCCGGGTAGAACGCGATCCCTAAGTCCTGAGTGAGGAAGTCGCCCCCCCAGCGGTCGTGGTTCCCACCGACGAACGTGATCGGGACGCCGCGCGCGCGGAGGCGTTGTAACTTCGCGACCGTGGCGAAGTGACGGCGCGGGATCACGGCGCCGTACTCGAACCAGAAGTCGAACAGGTCCCCGTTGATGAGCAGCGCATCCCCGAGGTCGGGGACGGCGTCGAGAAACGCGTGAAACGCGGTGCCCACGACGGGTGGCACTTGGCCCAAGTGAGCGTCGGCGACGACGAGCATGCGGGCGGCGGAGGCGGGCACGGCCCCAAGCTAGAAATCGCGAGAACGAGCCGCAAGCGCCTGTCGTATTTGACTTTTCACTACCCGGGGCGGATGTTTGCCCGCCCGTGACCAGCGCCATCACCCTCCGCGTCAATTACTCCGAAACCGATCAGATGGGCGTGGTCTACCACGCGAACTACCTGATCTGGTTCGACCGCGCCCGCACCGAGCTGATGCGCGAGACGGGCGTCACCTATAAGGAGCTGGAACAACAGGGCGTCTACCTCGCCGTATCCGAGGTCAGCATTCGTTTCCGCGCGGCGGCGCGCTACGATGACTTGGTGCGCGTGCGCTGCTGGGTCCGGGAATTGGCGTCGCGCCGCGTCACCTTCGGCTACGCCGTCGACCACGCGACGACGGGCGAGCTGCTCGCCACCGGCATCACCTCGCTCGTGTCACTCACCCACGAGCATGCGCTCACCCGCCTCCCCGCCCATGTGCACGAGCTCCTCAAAGCGACCCCCGACCCAGTGCGACTCTAGCCCCGCTCGGCCAGGGCGGACGCGCTCCCCACGCTCGAGCGCAGGCGTCAGGGGACGGGCGCTCGGGCCGTTCCTGCGATCACCTTCGGCGCTCCTTATTGCGTTTAACTATTGAGACGCCAACGTCTTCCGCTTGACCCGCGGATAGCACTCCTCTACATTGGCGCCTGGGCCCTCACGACGGCCTGTCCCCATGCGCCCCCGCCACTTGTGCCCCTGCCGCTCGCACCGGGGGATTGGACGAGCGCCGCGGCGTGGGCGCGGGCGACGGCGCCCGCGCACCAGACGTTGATCCGGTTCCGGTGGAAATACCGCGATCGGGACAAGAGCTACGCGGGCCGGGCGACGGTGCGGATCGCGCCGCCCGATTCGCTGCGCCTCGATTACGCGGGGCCGTTCAACTGGGGCGCGGGCGCCGCGGTCGTCGTCGGCGACACGACGCTCTGGGCCGACCCGGAGAAGAACTTCCGCTCGCTCGTTCCGGCGGTGCGGATGCTGTGGGCGGGGCTCGGGATCGTTCGGCCGCCGGCCGCCGGCGCGGCGGTGTTCAGCCTCCCCCCCCGGGCGCCGGGCGCCGACAGCAGCGTCGAGGTCTGGCGGTTCGTACAGGGTATAGACACGCTCGACTACCGCCTCGCGGCGGGCGAGCAGCGCGTGCTCGAGGCGGAGTGGAGGCAGGGCAAGGTCGTCGCCCGGAGTCGTGCCGAACTGGACGGCCGCGCCCTGCCGACCAGCGCCCGGATTGACTTCCCGGAGGAACCGGCGCGCTTTGAATTCACCGTGGGGTCCACCGATCCGAGAGCGGTGTTCGATTCGACGACGTGGCGTCGGCGCCGCTAGCACCCTGGCTCTTGTTCTCGCGGGCTGCGTCTACGGCTTCCACGGCGGCGGCCTGCCCAACATCAAGACCGTCGCCATCCTGCCGTTCGATAACCAGACCGCCGAGCCGGCGCTCACGAAGGAAGTGAACGACGCCGTGCTCGAGGCCTTCCAGGGGCGGCTCGGCCTCAGACCGGCGGGCGAAAACAACGCCGACGCCGTCGTCCGCGGCAAGGTCACACGCTACGATCCCGACGCACCCCTCTCGTTCCAGGCAGGGGCGGGCCGCACGAGCGTCACAAGCCGCCAGGTGCAGATCACGGTGGACGTCGAGATCCTCGACCAGCGCGACGGTAAGACCCTGTGGCAGCGTCAAGGCTTGCTCGAAGTGGGCGAGTACCAGCCCCCCAAAGAGGCCGACGGGCGCAAGGCCGCGCTCCAAAAGCTCGTGAACGAATTGGTCGACGGAGCCCAGTCACAGTGGTGAGCCCGGCGCGCGCCCGCCGCGGCGCAAGCTCGATGGGATGCCTTTTCTCCCTGCTCGTCTTCGTCGCCGCGCTCTACTACGGGGTCAACATCGGCGAGGTGTTCTTCCGCTATTACCGTTTGCTCGACGAGATGCAGGCCCAAGCCCAGCTCGCATCCGCGTTGGATGACGGCACGATCCGCCGCCGTGTCCAGGCGACCGCGCAGGAAATTGGCCTTCCCCCCGAGGCCCAGCAGATCCGCGTCATCCGCCGGGCGTCACCGCGCGAGATCATCATCGAGACGAGCTACGCCGAGTCCGTCACCCTCCCGTTCTTCAACCATACCTTCAACCTTCATCCCAAAGCCACGCAGCCGCTGTAGCGCGGGCGCCACCGCCCCCCTCGACCGGTCGGGCCCGGGGACCCTGCGCCCGGGCGCGCCCCGGGGCCCGGAGCCTGGCCAGTGAGCACGGCGGAGAAAGTCCGGACCCTCGCCGCTGCCGAACGCTGGCGCGCCAGCCAGTCCGGCAGCGTGGTGTTCACGAACGGCGTGTTCGACGTGCTGCATGTGGGACACGTCGCACTCCTCGAGGCGGCGCGCGCTGAGGGGGCGGCGCTCGTCGTCGCCGTGAACAGCGACCGCTCGGTGCGACGCCTGGGGAAGGGCAGAGATCGCCCCTTCGTGCCGGAGGCCGAGCGGGCCCGGCTCGTCGCGGCCCTGGCCGCCGTCGACTGCGTCGTCGTGTTCGACGACGTGAGCCCGCTCGCTACCATCGAACGACTGCACCCCGACGTCCTCGTGAAGGGCCAGGACTACGCGCGCGACGAGATCATCGGCGCGGAGGCCGTGGAACGATGGGGCGGGCACGTCGTCCGCGTCCCGCTCGTGGCTGGGGTCTCGACGACCGCGCTCGTCGCGCGCCTGCGGACCGAGGGGAACCGGTGAGCGCGCCTCGTTCCCCCGCCGCTCGGGATCGGTCGCGGCGGTTGCTCTTCGCCACCCGCAAT
>DATLKW010000397.1:0-18503 GCA_035538175.1 Gemmatimonadales bacterium
CGTACGTTGGACGGCTGGACGTGATGACGTCCGGGCTCCTCTTGTTTACCACCGACGGCGTGGCGGCGCACCGGCTGATGCATCCGCGCTTTGCGGTGCCGCGGATCTACCGCTTGCGCGCGCACGGCCTCGACGCCGCCCGGACGCGGTCCGCGCTCGCCCGCCCCCCGGCGATCGACGGCCGACGGGTCGAAGTGGTCGACGCGCGGGTGCGTCCGGCGCGGCAGAGCGTGGAGATCGAGCTGACGCTCGCCGAGGGTCGCCACCGCATCGTGCGCCGGCTGGCCGAGGCCGTGGGGCTCAAAGTCGAATGGTTGCATCGGATCGCGTACGGACCGGTACGGCTCGGTCGCTTGGCCGAGGGCCAATACCGGCGGCTCGCGACGCACGAGATCGAGGCCATCGAGCGACTGCATGGAACTGCGTGATCGAACGGTGATGATCCTCGGCGGCAGTGGCCTCGTCGGTCATGCCGTGGCGCGCCGCCTGCTCGACGCCGCGCCCCGGCGGCTCGTTCTCGTCGCGTTGTTCGAGGAGGAGGTCAGGCGCACCGCCCGCGCACTTGAACCCTACCGGGGACCCACCGCGATCGATGTCGAATGGGGAGACGTGTTCATGCCGGCGGGACTCGCCCGCCGCGAGCGGGGCGCGGTCATGGCCGACCCCGAGCTCCGACGGCTCGTCCTGGGCGACCTCTTCGGCGAGCTCACCGACGAAGTCCTGCAGCGCAGCTTTCTGTTCCAGCTGCTCGCGAAATACCGTCCCGAAGCCGTGGTCGACAGCATCAACACCGCCACGGCCTTCGCCTATCAGGACGTGTGGCAGAGCGCCGAAACCCTGCTGGCCCTCGCGGGCCGCGGGGCGGTCGACCGGGCGGCGGTCGAGCAGCACCTCCTGGTGCTTCCGATGCCGCTCCTGATCCGCCACGTGCAGATCCTGGTCGAGGCCCTGCGCCACGCCGAAACCCAGGCCTACCTGAAGATCGGGACCAGCGGCACCGGCGGCATGGGTTTCAACATCCCCTACACCCACTCCGAAGAGCGCCCGAGCCGCACCCTCCTCACGAAGTCGGCCGTCGCCGGGGCGCAGTCGCTCCTCCTGTTTCTGCTCGGGCGCACGCCGGGGGCGGCCACCACCGTCGAGATCAAGCCCACCGCAACCATCGCGTGGCGCGAGATCGGGTTTGGACCGATCCGGCGCAAAGGGAAGCCGATCGCACTCGTCGACTGCCCCGAGCCGGTGCCGCTCGACGAGGCGCTCCGCGATGAGGCGCACCCGTGGTGCGACCTCGGGAAACCGCTCGAGGGTGTGTTTATCGACGTCGGCGAGAACGGACTGTTCGCGCGCGCGGAGTTCGAGACGGTCACGGCCTTGGGCCAGATGGAATTCATCACGCCGGAGGAGGTCGCCGAGTTCGTCGTGATGGAGCTCGAAGGCCGGCCGACGGGCCGCGATGTCGTCGCGGCGCTCGACGCGGCGACCGCGGGACCCACCTACCGCGCGGCCATCCTGCGCGCGTCCGCCCTGCAGTACCTCGCGACGCTCGAACGCGAGACCAACAGCCGCTCGGTGGCCTACGAGATGCTCGGGCCGCCGCGGCTCACCAAACTCCTGTGGGAGGCGCACCTCTGCGCCCTCCTTCGACCGAACGTGCGCGCGCTTGCCGAATCCCGGCCGGAGGCGCTTGCCGCTGAAGCCCTGGCCCTCGTCGAGCACGACGTCCCGCTCCGGCGCCATATTCTCTCCGTGGGCGTTCCGATCCTCACGCCGGACGGCGCGCGACTCTACCGCGGCAGCGCCATGGCCGTGCGGGGCGACGGCGCGGACCCGCGAGCGGCAGCGCCGCGCGGCTGGGTCGATTTGCGGCCTGCCCAGTTCGGCGTCTGGATCGCGCGTGCGCAGCACATGGTGGCCGAGGCGAAGCGCCGTCCGAGCTGGGAACGGGAATCGGGCAGCGACGCCGATTGGACGGCGATCGGGGCCGACGACCCGATCGAGCCCGCGCGGTTCGCCACCTGGGTGTTCCGGTTCGAAGACCACGGGGAACGCATCAAGCGCTGAGCCTATGGCGACCGATACCACTGGAGTCGATCGCGCGTTGGGGGCCATCGGGTCGACCTTCCGGTTGACCCGGTTGTACCCGCCCACCCACCCCGCCGCCCTGGAAGCGCTGCGCCAGATCGGTGAGGCGCTCCCGGCACTCGCCGCGCTCGGCACGGTCGAATGGAAAGTCGGCGCCACCGGCCTTCACTGGCACGGTCAACACCTGCTCCCCCGCAACACGCAGATCGCCGAGCTCGCGGGCCTGCTCTACGCGCGCGGCGTGCGAACGGTGACCCTGAACCCCGGCATCACGCCGGACCACGTGCTCGCCCTGTTTCAGGTGGCGACCGGCACCACGTCGCCGGATGCGGAAACGCTCGGGCGCATCACCCTCGCACTGGGACGGCGCACGTCGGCGCGGCTCCGCGCTCCCTCCGAAACGCCCGCAGGAGCTGCCCCCGGCGATCCCGGCGGTCCCTCCGCGGGCGCGGGAGCGCCGCCCGCCGCAGCCGACGCGCCCCTCGCCGCGGGGCGGGGCAGCGCCGCGTTCCGGCCCGACGTGCTGCCCCCGGAAGTCGTCGCGACCCGCGCCGTGGCCGCCGTGCGCGAGGCGGCCACGCCGGACGACCAGCGGGCCGCCGTCGAGCAGCTGGCGCTCGCGGCGCCACACCTCCTCGCCATGCGCGAAGTCGCGACCAGCGCGAACGCGATTGCCGTCCTCGATCACCTCCTGCCCACCGCCACGGACCCGACCCTGCTCGCGGCGATCGACCGCACGGCCCTCGCCCTCTCCGACCGCGCCCTGGTCGAGCGCATGGTGCGCCGGCTCGGGGAGCCGCACGTGCCGGCCGAGGAGCGCGAGGCGCTCGTCGTGGCGGTCGGAGCCCTGGCCTCGCTCTCGATGAGCCCCGTGCTCGAGGCGTTCCTCGCCGCGCCCGTAGATCAGCGGGCCCCGTTTCGGGCGACCGTCCGCAAGGCCGCCGACCGCGCGCTCGAGCCGCTCCAGGCGAAACTCGCCGACCAGAACCCGGAGATCGTCGCCGCAGCCGCCGAGTTCCTGGGCCTCACGGGCAGCCCGCAGGCCGTCTCCCTCCTTGTCCCCCTGCTGCGGAACGGGTCGGAATTTGTCCGGGAGGCGGCCCTGGTCGGGCTCGCTGAGGCGGGCGGCCGCGAGATCGCCCGCCCCGCCATGCCTGCCCTCAAGGACGAGAGCGCCGCCGTGCGGGCGGCGGCCGCCCGCGCGATCGCCGCGGCGGGCGACCCCGCTTCCTCCACCGTGCTGATCCGCCGGGTGGACCAGGAACCCGACGAAGGGGTACAGGCGGAGTTGCTCCGGGCGATCGCCCGGCTTGGCGCGAAGGAGGCCCTCGACGTGCTGGCACGCTTCGCCGAGCCGGGGAGCGTGATGCGCCGGCGCAGTGCGACCGTCCGAGCGGCCGCCGTCGACGGCCTGCGCCACATCGCCCGCCCCGAAGCCCGCGGGCTCTTGGAACTCTACAGCAAAGACAAGGAGCCAGCCGTGCGCAAGGCAGCCGAGGCGGCGCTCAGATGACGACCCGAACCGTCAAACCCGCCGATGCGGTGCTCTCGGCCGCGATCGCGCGCGAGGTGGGCAAACGCGTCGTGGCGCAGGAGACGATGGTCGAGCGGCTGCTCATCGGGCTGCTCACCGGCGGGCACATCCTGCTCGAAGGCGTCCCCGGCCTTGCCAAGACGCTCGCCGTCCGCACGGTCGCCGAATCCCTGCACATCTCCTTCTCGCGCATCCAGTTCACCCCCGACCTCCTGCCAGCGGACGTGATCGGCACCATGGTGTTCGATCAACGCTCGCAAGAGTTCTACGCGAAGAAGGGGCCGCTCTTCGCCAACCTGGTCCTCGCCGACGAGATCAACCGCGCCCCCGCCAAAGTGCAGTCGGCGCTCCTCGAGGCGATGCAGGAGAAACAGGTCACGATCGGGAGTGAGACGTTCTACCTCGGCGAGCCTTTCCTCGTTCTCGCCACCCAGAATCCGATCGAGCAGGAAGGCACCTATCCCCTCCCCGAGGCGCAGCTCGACCGCTTCATGCTGAAGGTGCGCGTCGGCTACCCCACTCGCGACGCGGAAAAGGAAATCGTCGCTCGGATGGCGTCGGGCCGCCCGATCGAAGTCCAACGCGTGGCGCAGGCCGAGGACATCCTGGCGGCGCGGAGCGCGATCGCCGAGCTGTTCATGGACCAGAAGGTCGTCGACTACATCGTCGACGTCGTCCGCGCCACCCGCGAGCCACAAGCGGTCGGGCTTCCCGAGCTCAAGGCCCTGATCGCGTTCGGGGCGTCCCCGCGTGCCTCGATCTACCTCGCCCAGGCGGCCCGCGCCCACGCCTACCTGCGCGGCCGCTCCTACGTCGTGCCGGAGGACGTGAAGGCGATGGCGTTCGACGTGCTGCGCCATCGCGTGCTGTTGACGTTCGAAGCCGAGGCCGAGGACATGGACTCGGATCGCGTCATCGGCAAACTGCTGGAGGCCGTGGGCGTCCCGTGAACTACCAGGGCGTCGAGCGACGCAGCGGCGCGCACCGCCCCCTGCGCGCCCGCCGCCGCGCCGTCACCCCCGAGGTGCTGCGGCAGGTGAAGGGCATCGAGCTGCGCACGCGCTCGATCGTCAACACCCTCTTCACCGGCGACTACCGGTCCGTGTTCCGCGGCCAAGGGATCGAATTCGCCGAGGTGCGCGACTACCACCAGGGAGATGACTTCCGCGCCATCGACTGGAACGTGTCGGCGCGCATGGGCCGGCCGTTCGTCAAGACCTACCACGAGGAACGCGAGATCACCCTGCTCCTCGTCGTCGACCAGTCCGGCTCGTGCCAGTTCGGGCGACCCTACACGAAGGCCGGGCTCGCGGTCGAGGTCGCGGCCGTCCTCGCCCTCGCCGCGGCGCGCCATAACGACCGCGTCGGCGCCCTCATGTTCTCGGACAAAGTCGAATACGTCGTGCGACCCTCCAAGGGGCGCCCCCACGCCCTGCGCATCATCCGCGACTTGGTCGCCTTCACGCCGCGCGGACGCGGCACGAACCTCACCGAGGCGCTGCACTACGCCGCGAAGCTCCTGCGCCACCACGCGATCGTCGTCGTGCTCTCCGACTTTCGAGCTGAAGGGTGGGAAGACGCCCTCGCCCAGATCGCCGCCCGCCACGACGTCGTCGCCATCACCATCGACGACCCGCGCGAACTCAACCTCCCTGACACCGGCTGGGTGGACTTGGAGGATGCCGAGACCGGCCAGCGAGTCCTCGTCGACACGAGCCACCGGCCCACCCGTACCCGCGTGCGTGTCGCCGGCGAACGCCAGCTGCAAGAGCGCGCTCGCCGCCTCCTGCAAGCGGGCGTCGACCGCGTCGCCCTCCAGACCAGCGTGCCCTATGCCGTCCCGCTGCGCCGCGCGTTCGCCGAGCGGGCCAAACGCCTCAAACGATGACCGGGATCGTCGGGCTGCTGCTGCTGCAGGCCGGCGGGTGGGCCGCAGCTCCAGCACAACCCACGGTGGGCGACACGATCTGGCTCGCACACACCATCCCCACCGCCGCGGGCTGGCGCGTGCGGGCGGGCAAGCTGGAGCCGACCGACGACGTCGAACCGCTCGGCGACCCGGCGGTCGAGCCGAGCGGCCAGGGCTGGGTGGTGCGCTATCCGGTCGCCGTGTGGAGGCCCGGAACCCACACGCTACGGTTGCCACCGCTCTGGCGCCTCGCGCCCGACGGCCGCGCCGATTCGAGCGCCGGCGGCACGGCGAGCTTTCGCGTCGCAAGCGTGATCCCCGATAGCCTGCATCCGCCCCCCCCACGCGGCCCCCTCGGCCCGCTGCGACGCGGGGCGCGGGACCTCGGCCCGCCGCTCGCCGCCACGCTCCTCGCCGGCCTCTTGCTCGCCGCGGGCGTGGCGCTGCGGCGCCGCGGCCCCCGGGCCGTCGCCCCCCCGGCCCCCGCGGCCGCGCCAGCCGAGGTGGCGGATACGCGCTGGCTCGCCGCGGGAGAGCCAAAAGCTGTCGCGGCGCGCGCCACCTGGCGGCTGCGGGCCGCCCTCGCCCGGGCGGTGCCCACCGCCCACGTCGCCCTCGCGAACGGGGAATGCCTCGACGTCGTCGCCCAGGCGCGACCGAAAGCGCCCCTCGGCGACCTGCGCACCGTGCTCGACCACCTGGAACGCGTCGAATTCGCCGCGGCCCCGGGGACCGACGTCGGCGCGATCGCCGCCATCGCGCGACGGCTCGCCCGAGAACTCGCGCCGTGAGCTTCGCCCGCCCGCTCCTCCTCCTCGCGCTCGGCCTCCTCCCCCTGTGGTGGTGGTGGCGGGCGAAACGCCTCGCCCAACTGCGCGGCACACGCACGAGCGACGTGCGACCCTCGGTGGGCGCGACCGAGCGCTACTGGATCGCGCGCCTCCCCGTGACGCTCCGGAGCGTCTGCCTGGGGGCCTGGATCATCGCGGCCGCGGGCCCCCGAGTGGGCGCGTCCAAGGCGGAAGCCCGCAGCGAGGGGATCTCGATCGTCCTCGCCATCGACATGTCGAGCAGCATGCTCGCCGAGGATTTCGCGCCCGCCAACCGCATCGACGTCGCCCGGCAGACGGCGATCGAATTCGTCCGCGCCCGCACGTCGGACCGCATCGGACTCGTCGCGTTCGCCGCCCAGGCCCTTACCCAGGTCCCGATCACCACCGACTACGCCGTCCTGGAACAAGCCATCCACGCGCTCCGCATCGGCATGATCGAGGACGGCACCGCGATCGGCACGGGGATCGCCACCGCGGCGAATCGCCTGCGGCGCGCCCCCGGGAAGACGAAGGTGATCGTCCTCCTCACCGACGGCGTGAACAACCGCGGCATCGTCGACCCGCGCACCGCGGCCCAGGCCGCCGCGGCCCTGGGCATCCGGATCTACACGATCGGCGTGGGCAAGCGCGGCGAGGCGCCCGTCCCCACCGGCCAGGGCGCCGACGGCCTGCGCTACGAGATGATGGAGGTCGAGATCGATGAGCCGCTCATGACCGAAGTGGCGTCCATGACCGGCGGACGCTACTTCCGCGCCACCGACGCCACGACGCTCCGCAACATCTTCGCCGAGATCAACCGCCTCGAGAAAAGCCCGGTCGCCCAGGTGGTGTACCGGCGTTTCGACGAGACGTACCGCCCGCCCCTCGCCCTCGGGCTCGTAGCGCTCGCGCTCGAGATCGTGCTCGCCGGCACGTTCGCCGTGCGGGTCCCGTAATGACGTTCGACGCGCCCGTTGTGCTCGCCCTCGCGCCCTTGGTCGGCGGCGCCATGTGGTTCGCGGCGGCGTGGGCGCGCCGCGAGCGTCTGCGCCGCGCGGCCCAATGGTCCGAGGAGACGGTCCGCCGCGCCCTCGGCGCCGGGCGCTTCGGCCCCACCACCCTCGCCGTCGCGGCCTTTCTCGGCGTCGTGGCGCTCGCGGGCCCGCGCTGGGGGACCGCCAGGGTCGTCGCCGAGACGCACGGCCTCTCGGTCGCCCTCGCCATGGACATCTCCCGCTCCATGCTCGCCGAAGACGTGCGCCCGAGCCGCCTGGGCCGGGCGGTGCGCGAGGCGCGACGCCTGGTCCAGGACCTGGACGGGGACCGCCTCGGCCTCGTCGCGTTCGCCGGCGCGAGCTACATCCTCTCGCCGCTCTCGGTCGACGGCTCCGCGCTCACGCTCTACCTGGACGCGCTCGACCCCGAGGTCGCCTCCAAGGGCGGCACCGGCCTCGCGGGGGCCCTGCAGCAAGGCGGCGAGCTCCTGCGGGCCGGCGCGGACGAGGCCGACCGCGTCCTCGTCGTGTTCACCGACGGGGAAGCCCACGATACCCTCCCCGGCATCCTCGAACAGGCGCAACGGCTCCGCGCAGCCGGCGTCCGCCTCGTGCTCGTCGCGGAAGGGGGCACAGGCCCCAGCCGCATTCCGGTCCGCGATGACCACGGCACGCTCCAGGGCTATCAGCGCGACGACGAGGGCCGCGTGATCGAGACCACTCGACGCGACGACATCCTGCGCGCCATCGCCGACGCGGCCCAAGGCACCCTCGTCGCCGCCGACCTGCCGGATCAAGCGGGCGCCGTGCGCGACCTCACGGCCTCCTATCGCCGCGCCCGCGCAAGCGAGACCAGCACCCAACAGGCCCCGCTCCACGCGTGGCTGCCGCTCCTCGTGGCCGTGGGTCTGCTCGTCACCCAGGCCGCCACGCGGCGCACTGCCGCCCTCATCGGACTCGCCGCCTGGGCATTCGTCCCGCGGACGGCGTGGGCCCAGCAACCCGGACCCCGGAGCCCCGCCGAAAAGGCGTGGGACGGCCAGGATCTGCGCGCGGCCCGCGCCGCTTACCTTGCCGAGCTCGCCCGCCACCGCACCGACGACACCGCCTGGTACAACGCCGGCACCGCGGCCCTCGCGGACTCCGACGCCGAGACCGCGCGCACGCACCTCGCCCACGCCGCCGCCTCGCTCGATCCCGACGTGCGGTTTCGCGCCCTCTTCAACCTCGGCCTGCTCGCCCTGCGCCAGTCCCAAGCCGACAGCACGGGGCGTGACGCCCGCCTCGCCGACGCCGAACGCGCCTTCCGCGAGGCCCTCCTCCTCCGGCCGCACGACCACGACACGAAGTGGAACTTGGAGCTCACCGTGCGCCACCAGGGCGCCAGTGGCCGGCGCAACGCCCCGTCCGGCGGCGGCGGTGGGGCCCCCGCGGGCAGTTCCAGCCCGTCTGGCGCTAGCCCCCGAGGCGGGGGCGCGGCGGGCGGCCTGAGCCAGTCGCAGGCCGAACAGCTCCTGCGCTCGATCGGCCAGGAGGAGCTTCGAGCCCGGCGCGACCGCCTCGGCCAGACCCGCCACGCCGCGGAGCCCGGGGTGAAGGACTGGTGATGGCGCTCCTCTGCGTCCTCCTCGCCCTGCAACGCGTCCCCGCCTTGGACGTCACCGCCCGGCTTGATCGCACACGCGTCACGGCGGGTGACGAGGTCACGCTCACGGTGCGTGCGCGCACGCGGTCGGCCGACCCCGTCACGTTCGTGCTCCCCGCGCTCACCGGGTTCACGATCGTCGGGTCGCGCGAGGTGTCGGACGTGACCCTCGAGGTGCTCGGCGGCCCCGTGCGCAGCACGACCCGAGAACTCGAATTGCGCACCGAACGGCCCGGGGCGCTCGTGATCGGGCCGGTGCGCGTGCGCTACGGCGGGCACGAGGTCGCCACGGCGCGCCTCACCGTGACCGTCGACAGCGCGACGCCACGCCTCGCGTCAGCCCTCTCCCCCATCGCGCGCCGGCTCCTCGACGCCGCCCGCCCGCCGCGCGACGACGACCGCGTGGCGCTCACCGTGATCCTGCCCGGCGAGTCGATCCTCGTGGGCCAACAGCTCGACGTCATCGCCGCCGCCTGGTTCCCGCGCGAACTGCGGACGCGCCTGCGGCGCGCGCCGTTCCTCACCCTGCAGACCCCCGAGGGCGTCTGGTCCTACCCCGGCGCCGCCCCGAGCACGATCGCCGCGTCCCGCCAGGTGCGCGGACGCTGGCTCGATCTGTTCATCGCGCACGAGGCCGTCTTCCCGTTGACCCCCGGTCGCATCGTCATCCCGCCGGCGAGCGTCGAATACGCCGTCCCCACGAGCTTCTCCTTCTTCAGTCGCGAAGACCGTTACTCCCTCAAGAGCGATCGGGTGCCCGTCACCGTGCTGCCGCTCCCGGGCGCGCACGGGAACACCGCGGATCCCCAGACTGTGGCTGAGAGCGTGGCCGTGGACCTACGGCTCGACCCGCCCAACGGCCGCGTCGGGGAGCCGATCGCCGTCACCGCGACGGTGTCGGGCGTCGGGAACGTGGCCCTGTGGCCGGAACCTCGCATCCACTGGCCGCCCGGCGTGCGTGCCTACGTCGGCGAGGCCGACACGCGCGTCGAGCCGCGCGGGGGGCGCATTGCAGGGACGAAGACCTTCCACTACCTCGTGGTGCCGGATTCGGCCGGCGCGTTCGAGCTCCCGCCCGTGCGCTACCCCTATTACGACCTCGCGGCCCGGGACGCGGCCGTCGCCACGGTGCCGTCGCGCCCGCTCGCGGTGGCGGGCGCCGGCGAGCCCCGGGCCGCGCGGCCCCTCCCGCCGCTCGAGCGCGGGGGCGGGCCGGTGTGGACGAACGAGCTCGCGCACGAACTCGGACTGTGGGGCTGGCTCCTCGTGATCGTGGGCCCGCCGCTCGTCGCGTGGCTGTGGTGGCGCCGGGGAGCACCAGAATCCGACCTTGAGTTCGAGCCCGAGCGCGCCGCGGCGCGTCGGCCGGCTCGGGTGAGCCGCTTGGGTCGGCTCGAGTATGAGTTTCAGGAGCTGCTCACGAACTACGTCCCGGACGACGAGGCCCGGGACGGCGACGGGCTCGGCCGCGCGCTGCGCGCTGCGGGCATCGAGAGCGCCGTCGCAGACCACGTGGGCCGCGTGCGCGACCGGCTGCGCGCGGCGCGCTACGGCCCGCGCGCAGCCGGCAATGCGGCCGAACTCGCGACCGAGCTCGAGCGCCTGCTCCGAGTGCTCGGGGCCGACCCCGCGCGCCTCGGCCGCCGCGTCCTCACGCTCCTCGCCGCGCTGAGCCTCGGCGCCCTCGGCCTCCCGCCCCGCGGGGCAGTGGCCCAGGCACCGAGCGCCGAAGCGCTCTACGACGCGGGTGCCCTCCGGCTCGCGGCCGATTCGTTCGCGGCGCGCGCCGCCGCCGCGCCTCGCGTCCCGGCGCACTGGTACAACCTCGGCGCGGCGCTCTACCGCGCCGGCGCGGACGGCAAGGCGACCGCCGCCTGGATGATCGCCGCCCGCCTCGCGCCGCGTGACCCCACCCTCGGCCGCGCCCGCGAGCTCCTCGCCCCGCCCGACGCCCCCAGCGAGCCGCTCCTCGCCGTCGGACTCGCGACCTCAGAGGAATGGGCGCTGGCCGCGGCGCTCGGATGGATCGTCCTCTGGGGCGCCATCGCCGCGCGGCGACGCCCCACGAGCGTCCTCACCCTGGCGCTCCTCACGGCGCTACCAGCGGGGATGGCGGCGCGCGAAACCCTGCGTCGCTCCCGCCCCATCGCCATCGTCCTCAATCGCGCGACGGCGGTGCGGGTCGCGCCCTACGGGAGCGCGTCGGCCGCGGCCACCGTCGAGGCGGGGGCGGCGCTCGGCGTCGCCCGCACCTTGGGACCGTGGCTCGAAGTGCGCCGCGGCGACGGCGTCCACGGCTGGGTGCTCGCGACCGAAGTGTCGCGCCCGTGAGCGCGACCATCGCGGTCCTCGCACCCCACGTCGCGGACCAAATCGCCGCCGGGGAAGTGGTCGAACGCCCCGCGTCAGTCGTGAAGGAGCTCGTGGAAAATGCCCTCGATGCCGGGGCGCACGCGATCCGCGTGGAGATCGAGGACGGGGGCAAAAGCTTGATCCGGGTGAACGACGACGGCTCCGGCATGGGCCCCGCCGACGTGGAGCTGGCCCTCGCGCGCCACGCGACGAGCAAGATCCGCGAGGCGCACGACCTGATCGGGATCGGTACGTTCGGGTTCCGCGGCGAAGCCCTCCCGGCCATCGCCTCCGTGTCCCGCTTCGAGCTCGACACCTCGGCCGATGGCGTGCACGGCACCGGCCTGCGCGTCGTCGGCGGCAAGCGCGCGGCCCCGGAGCCCGTCGTCCGCCAGCGCGGCACGAGCGTCACCGTGCGTGGCCTGTTCTTCAATACGCCGGCCCGCCGCAAGTTCCTGCGCGCTCAAGCGACAGAAACGCGTGCCGTCGTGGAGGCGATCACCCCCCTCGCCCTCACCCGCCTCGACACGGCCTTTACGCTCACGAGCGACACCCGCACCATCATCGACGTGCGCCCGGCCACCCGCCCGATCGAGCGGATTGGCGAGCTGTGGAGCCGGGCCCTCGCGGAGACGCTCCTCCCCATCGCCCACCGCGAAGGGCCGCTCGAGGTCCGCGGCTTCGCTCAACGGCCCGCCGACGCGCGACCCGCGGGCCGCAAAGGCTACGTGTTCGTGCGCGGCCGCCCGATCCGCGACCCGTTCCTCCTGCGGGCCGCCGAGGCGGGCTACCGGTCCACCATCGCGCCCGACAATCGCCCGTCGCTGCTCCTCTTCCTCGACCTCCCGGGCGATGCGGTCGACGTCAACGTCCACCCGGCCAAACTCGAGGTCCGCTTCCGCGACCGCTTCTTCGTCGAAAAGGTCGTGGAAGAAGCGGTCCGACGCGCGCTCGGCCCCCTCGCTGCCGCCGCTCCGCTCGTGGTCGCCGGGTGGAGGGTGGGCGTGGCGGGGGACGGGGAAGGGGGGGGGCGGTGGTCGGCGCATCCGCCCCTGCCGTGGGCGGCGGCGGCCTCGAACGGCCCGAGCCGGGCACGCCAGGACTCTTTACCACAACCGGCGCCCCACGCCCCGCTCCCCTTCCCCCCTTCCTCCAGGTCTTCGACACCTTCATTCTGTTCCAGTCCGACTCCGGCGTCGCGATCGTCGATCAGCACTCCGCCCACGAGCGCGTGCTCTACGAGCGCGTCCTGGGCGAGCTCACGCGCGGCGACGCCCCGGCCCAGCGCCTGCTGCTGCCGCTCACCCTCGAATTCACCGCCCCCGAGCTCGAGGCGCTTGAGGCGCACCGCGAGCTGCTCGAGCGCGTGGGCTACGAGGTCGCGCCGTTCGCCGGGAGGAGCGTCATCGTGCACG
This sequence comes from Gemmatimonadales bacterium, assembly GCA_035538175.1. Taxonomy (GTDB): domain Bacteria; phylum Gemmatimonadota; class Gemmatimonadetes; order Gemmatimonadales; family GWC2-71-9; genus AG41. Next base: position 12,745 of record DATLKW010000397.1, read on the forward strand.
CCGTGCCGAATCCGCACCCCCGCTTCGACGCGGCGCGCTGCCTGCAAGAGCTCGTCGCTGACCTCGCCGCGGGGCGGTTCGGGGGCCTCAAGAATCGGCTGGAGCGCTTCGCGGCCACCTTCGCCTGCCGCGCCGCCATCAAGGCGGGGCAGCGGCTCGACACCGCGGAGATGCGCGAATTGGTGGGCCGCCTGCTCGCGGCGAGCTTGCCGGCCCACGATGTGCACGGCCGGCCGAGCGTCGTACAACTGTCGCGGGGCGAGCTGGAGCGCCGTTTTGGGCGGTCCTGACGCCCCCAGCGCCCCCGCCCTCACGCCGGTCCTCGTGGGCCCCACCGCGGTCGGGAAAACGGCGGTGGCTGCGGCCTGGAGCGCGCTCGAGCCCCTCGCCGTGGTCTCCGCCGACGCGCGCCAAGCCTATCGCGGGCTCGACATCGGGACCGCAAAGCCGTCACCTGACCTGCTCGCCCGCGTGCCCCACGTCGGCCTCGACGTCGTCGACCCCGGGGAGCGCTACAGCGCAGGCCGCTTCGCCCGCGACGCAGCCGCGTGGCTCGCCGCCGTCCGGGCCGCCGGTCGCCTGCCCGTCGTCGTCGGGGGCACGGGGCTCTACGTCCGGGCGCTCGCGGACGGGCTGTTCCACGAGCCACCGCTCGACCCGGCGCGGCGCGACCGCCTGCGCGCGTGGACGGCCGGCCTCCCGGCGGCGCGGCTCGCCCATTGGGCGGCGCGCCTCGACCGGCGCTTCGCGGGCGGCGGGCGCCAGCGCGCCGCTCGGGCGATTGAGGTGGCCCTCCTCACGGGTCGTGGCCTCCGCTGGTGGCAGGAGCACGCGCGCGCGAGCGGCGCCATGCACCCGTGGTACATTCATCTCACCCTGCCGCGCGACGCGCTCGAGCGCCGCATCGCCCAGCGCGTCGACGCGATGCTGGCGCGCGGCCTCGTCGACGAGGTGCGGCGCGTCCTCGCCCGCGGCGTGCGGCCCGACGCCCCGGGGCTCGACGGCGTGGGCTACCGCGAGGTCGTAGCCCACCTCGACGGACGACTCCCCGAGCGCGACCTGCGGGAGGCGATCGTGCGCGCCACGCGGCGCTACGCGAAACGGCAAGACACCTGGTTTCGCAACCAGCTGCGCGGCGCCCCGGGCCGGATCGGCCCGCAGGGGCGCGAGGCCGCCGCCGTGTGGGCCCTCGACGCGAGCGAGCACCCGGCGCGCCTCGCCGAGCGCATCGCCGACCAGTGGCGGCGCGCGAGTCCCCCGCCCGCGCGCCCCGTGCCCTCCGCGACGGCGCGATGAGAATCGGCATCACCTGCTACCCGACCTACGGCGGCTCCGGCGCGGTCGCGACCGAGTTGGGGCTCGAGCTCGCGCGCCGCGGACACGAGATTCACTTCATCTCCTACGCACTCCCGTTCCGCCTGCGGGGGTACGCCGAGCGCGTCACCGTGCACGAGGTCACGCCCACCGATTACCCGCTGTTCGAACAGTCATCCCCCTACGCGCTCGCGCTGGCCGTGAAACAGCATGAGGTCGCGATGCGAGAGCGCCTGGACGTGATGCACGTCCACTACGCCATCCCCCACGCCGCCACGGCCTGGCTCGCCAAGCAGATGCTCAAGGGGGAACGCGACCTGAAAATCGTCACCACGCTGCACGGGACCGACATCACCCTCGTCGGCCAGGACCCCTCCTACTACACGCTCACCAAGTTCTCCATCGAACAGTCGGACCGCGTGACCGCGGTCTCGGCCTACCTGCGCGAGGAGACCTACCGCGCCTTCGGCTGCGCGGGCTGCGACGTGGTCGTGATTCCCAACTTCATCGCCCCGGCGGAGTATCACCCGCCGAATGCGACCGCCGGCCGCCGGCCCCTCGCCCCGTCCGAGCACAAGGTCGTCCTGCACGTGTCGAACTTCCGACCGGTCAAACGCATGCGCGACGTGGTGCGCGTGTTCGCCGGGATCCGCCGCGCGCTGCCGGCGACGCTCATCCTTGCGGGCGACGGGCCGGAGCGCGACGCTGCCGAACAGGAAGTTGACCGGCTGGCGCTGCGCCGCGACGTCCGCTTCCTGGGCAAAGTCGACGACGTGGCGGACATCCTGCGCGGCGGTGACCTCTTCCTGCTGCCGTCGGAGACAGAATCCTTCGGGCTCGCCGCGCTCGAGGCCATGGCGTGCGCGGTCCCCGTGCTCGCGACCGCCGTCGGCGGATTGCCCGAAGTCGTGGTCCACGGCGAGACGGGGTTTCTCACCCCGGTCGGCGACGTGGACGCCATGATCGCGAACGGGATCCGCGTCCTCCGGGACCCGACGCTGCACGCGCGGCTGCGAGACGCGGCCGCGCAACGCGCCCACGCGTTCACGGCGGACAAAATCGTCCCCCGCTACGAGCGGCTCTACGAGGAGGTCCTCGGTGCGTGACGTGCTGCGGTTGGTGCGCGCCCACAACCTGCTGCTCGCCGGCCTCGGCGTCCTGGCCGGCGGCTGGATCGCCCTGGGCACGCTCGCCACGCCGCACGTCCTCGCCTTCGCGGCGCTCGCCGCCATGGGATTCGGCGCAGCGGGCAACGCCCTGAACGACATCGCCGATCAAGCGGGCGATCGCGTGAACCGCCCGCAGGGCGAGCGCCCGCTCGCCGCCGGTCGGCTCACCCGGGGTGCGGCCGACCTGTGCGTCGTCGGCGGCACGCTCGTGGGGCTCGCGGCTGCGGGGCTCGTGAGCGGGACCGCCGTGGCCGTCGGCGTCGCCGCCCTCGCCGCCATGAGCGCCTACTCGCCGCTCCTCAAGCGGCGCGGCCTCCGCGGCAACCTCACCGCTGCCCTCATCGCCGGCCTGCCGCTCTTCTACGGCGCGCTCGCGGTGGCCCGGCCCGCCGCGGGGCTCGTGCCCTGGACCCTCGCGGCGTGGCTCCACCTGGTGCGCGAGATCGTCAAGGACTTAGACGACGCGGCGGGCGACCGGGCCCTCGGCCGCCGCACCCTGCCGCTCGTCCTCGGCCCCCGGGGCGCGAGCCTCGTCGCCGCCGCCCTCGCGCTCGCGTTCGTGCCCGCCTCGCTCGCGCTCCCCTTCGCCGCCCACTACGGCCTCGCCTACTTCCTCACGGCCCTGGCTGCGCAACTCGCCGTCCTCACGGTCGCCACCCGCCTCGTCACCGGCCACGGCGGCCGCAACAGCCTCCTCCTCAAAGGAGCTATGCTCGTGGGCATCGTCGCGCTCGTCGTGGGACGGGTCAGGTGACCCTGTGGCAAGGCGTCGTCCTCGGCCTCGTCCAGGGCCTCACGGAGTTCCTACCGGTGTCGAGCTCCGGGCACCTGCGCGTGCTCGAAGTCGTCACCGGCGTCCACACGCCGGGCGTCTTCGTCGAGGTGGCCCTGCACGTGGCGACCCTCGGCTCGGTGCTCGTCGTCTACGGCGGCCGGCTGTGGGCGATCGCGCGTGGCGTGCTCCAGCGGCGCCCAGCGGACCTGCGGACGGCCGGGTTGCTCGTCCTCGCCACGCTCCCCGCCGGGATCATCGGCGTCGCGTTCCACCGACAGGTCGAGGGAGCCGCGTCCCTCCTGCTCGTGGGCGCGGGGTTCTTCGTCACGGGCCTCATGAACTGGTCCACCCGCCGGCGGGGCGGGGGCACCCGTGCCGAGCCCAGCGCGGCCGCCGCCACGGGGATCGGGTGCGCACAGGCCGTCGCGGCCGTGTTTCGCGGCGTGTCGCGCTCAGGCTCGACCGTGTGCGCAGCGCTCTGGAGCGGACTCACGGCCGTGGCTGCCGCCGAGTTCAGCTTCCTCCTCGCCATCCCCGTCATCGCGGGCGCCGCCCTGGTCGAGGGCCGGCACATGGCGGTCGATATCGCCGCCGTCGGCGCGGCGCCGCTCGCCGTGAGCTTCGTCCTCGCGTTCGCGAGCGGCATCTGGTCGATCCGCTTCCTCGTCGCGCTGCTCAAACGCGGCCACTTCTATCAGTTTGCCCCGTACAACTGGACGATCGCGGTCCTGACGATCGCCTACGCCGTGTGGCGCGGTTGACGCTGGACGGCGTCGCCGCTGGCGCGCTCGCCCGGCGCTGGGGCGTCCCCCAATGCGGCCTGTTCCACCGCCTCCCCTCCACCCTCGATGCCATCCATGAGCTCGGCGCCCAAGGCGCCCCCGCCGCGACCACCGTCGTCGCGGAAGAACAGACTGCGGGGCGCGGACGCGACGGGCGCACCTGGCACTCGCCCGCGGGTGGCGTCTGGCTCGGGATGCTCCTGCGCCCGGCCCAAGCCGAGCTCGGGGTGATGTCCGTGCGCGTCGGCCTCGCAGTGGCGGACGCCGTCGACGCCCTGCTCGGCCGCCCCGAGACGCGCCTCAAATGGCCCAATGACGTCCTCCTCGCGGGCCGCAAGCTGGCCGGCATCCTGTGCGAGGGCCGCTGGCAGGGCGGGGCGGTGCAATGGCTCGCGGTCGGCGTCGGAGTGAACGTGTGCAACCCGATCCCCGACGGTCTCGCGCGCCCAGCCGTCGCCCTCGCCGAATGGCTCCCGGCCATCCGCCGCCTCGATCTCCTCGACCGCCTTGTGCCGGGGATCGTGCGCCTCACCGCCGGGGCCGCCGCCCTGTCCGAGCGCGAATGCGCCGCCTTCGCGGCGCGCGACTGGCTCGCCGGACGCCAGCTGCGCACCCCGGCCGCCGGTCGCGCCCGCGGCCTGCGCCCCGACGGCGCGCTGCTCGTCGACTTGGGCGCCGCCACGATCGCCGTGCGCGACGGACACGTGGAGCTCGCGTAGCCACCCAGGCCCCCACGGCCTATCTTAGCGGCGCCATGCTCCTCGCCATCAACATCAACAACACCGAAACGAAAGTCGGTCTGTTCCGCGCCGCGAGCCTCGAATCCCACTGGCGGCTCACCACCACGCCCCAGCGAACCCCGGACGAATGGGCGTCCACCCTCACCGCGTACCTCGCGCAAGCCGGCCGCTCCACCCAGGAAGTCCGCGCCGCGATCGTCGCGTCCGTCGTGCCACCGGTCACCCAAGGATTGTGCGAAGCGGTGGAACGCGCGACCACGGTCGCGCCCGTCCTCGTCGACGGGCGCTCGAAGCTCCCCATCCGACTCGACGTCGAAGAGCCGCTGCAGGTGGGCTCCGACCGGATCCTCAACGCCCTCGCCGCCACCCAGCTCTTCCAACGCGACACGATCGTCGTCGACTTCGGCACCGCCACCACCTTCGATTGCGTCACCGGCGACGGGCGCTTCCTCGGCGGCGTCATCATGCCGGGCGTCCGGACCGCATCCGACGCACTCATCCGCGGGACCGCGAAACTCCCGGCCACCGACCTGACGCCGCCCGCGCGCACCATCGGTCGCGGGACGGAAGAAGCGATCCGCGCGGGCGTGCTCCTCGGCGCCGCGGAGGCCGTGGACGGCATCGTGCGGCGCATCAAGGCCGAGTGGCCCAACGGGCGCGCCCCCCAGGTCGTCGCCACGGGAGGCCTCGCGAGCCTCATGGCCCCGCTCACCCATACGATCGACGCGGTCCACCCCGACCTGACCCTGACCGGCTTGCGCATCGCGGCGACCGCGCTCGGCCTCGCGTGGTAGCCGACCCCCGCGCGCTGACGCGCTGGCGCCGGTGGGGCTACCGGCTGCTCCCCGGCGAGCTGTTCTCCTACGTGTTGCACCTGCGCCCCGCCGAGTGGCCTATCATGACGGCCCACACCCTCCTCGGCTACCTCCTCGCCGTCGGCCTCGCGGGCGCCCGCGACGGCGTCGCGCGCGGGCCCGCC
>DATLKW010000398.1:0-2410 GCA_035538175.1 Gemmatimonadales bacterium
GACGCGCCCGGCGGCGAAATCGAACGGGTTGTAACTCACGTCCGCCCGCGGCAGCCAGGCGACGAGCGTCGAGTCGGCGTCGAAGAGGCGGACCTGGGAGAGGGTGAGACCGGTGAGGAGCGAGCCCGTCACGTCACCGATCTCGATCGTGCCCGTGAAGACCTGATGGAGCGCGCGCTCGGTCACCCGCGCGAGCAGGCTGCGTCCGGCCGCCGTCTCGACGAGGGACGAGACGGCCCCGAGGAAGCACGCAACGAGGCCCGCGAGCGTCCACAGCGCGACCGCGAGCGAGCGGCGAATCATCTAGAACGCCTGCCCCACCGCGAACTGCAACACGACGCGGCGCCAGAACCCCGATGGCAACGCGGGGCTGATGGTGCGTCCGGCGGCCGTCAGCGTGTGCGTCGTCCGGTTCAGGAGATACAACGGACCCGGCTCCAGGGCGTAGCCGCGGTAGGCCGCATCGAGGCGCACCGGCCCGAGCGGCGTGACGAACCTGAGCCCTACCCCGGGCGTGACCCGAACCCCGCTGACGGTGGTCGTCGTGTCCCCGCGGTCCCACACTTGCCCGGCATCGACGAACAACCCGAGGCGCAGCCGGTCAGGGAAGACCGGCGCGGGCAGACGGAGCTCGAGGTTGGCGGTGAAGACCGTATTGCCGCCGGTCGGGGAGGCGGTTGTGTCGCTGGGCTCGGAACCGCCAGTCCTCTGCACGTAGACGCGAGGGCCGAGCTCGTTTGGCCCGTAGCCGCGCACCGAATTCGGCCCCCCGGCATAGAACCGCTGGTCTGGGGGCACGAACTGCGTACTCTGCCCGAGCAGGGTGATGCGCTGCGGAAGGATGGTGCCGCCCCGGAGCCGCCACGCCAGTACCGTTCGGCGCGAGAGGGAGTAGTACTTCGAGATCTCGAGCTCCCCGCGATTGAACTCGTACAGGGTGTCCGAGAGCACCAAGCGGGACGCATGGACGAGCGTCAGCTGGATCAGACTCCCGCTCGACGGATCGAGCACCGAGTTCAGCCGGCCGCGCACGCCCGAGATCGTCACGGCGCCGAAGGAGCGGCGGCTTGCGAGGAACGCCTGATCGGCCTGGTCGCAGACCCGGAGGAACACACAGTAATTGACCGTCTTCGCGGTCGTCCGCCCGAGGGAGTAGCTGTAGCTCAACGTCACAGGGAAGTCTCGCCGAGCGTTGAACGTCACACCTAGATTCGCGCCCACGGCCTGTCGCGTGTACGCCTTGAACTCGGAGCGGCGCTCGACGAACAGCGCGAGGCTCGCCGTGTGCCGCGGCGACAGAAACGCCGGCTGCCGGAGCGTCAGGGTGGCGCTGTAGTTGGTGGTGTCCGAGGTGGAGTCTTCCGCGAGAAAGCCGCACACGTTCTTTCGGAACCCCCAATTGGTTGGGGCCCCGACTCCGAGCTTCGACAGCCGCCCCGTCAAGTCCAAAGACCGCGCGCCGCCCCAGAAGTCGTACGCCGTCCAGCCGCTCTGGATCCGAAAGCAGTCGAGCGTGCCGTAGCCGCCCCCGAACCGAATCCCGTGGCGCGGGCCCTCGGCAACGCGCACCACGACCCGAACGCCCAAGTCACCCGGGGGCGGCTCTGCGCTGTCGGCGAGTACGACGCTCACCGTGCGAAACATCCCGAGCCCGTACAGGTCCCGCTGCGTCTGGTACAGCTGATCCTGACGAAACCAGTCCCCAGCCCTGACCGAGAGCATACGGCGCACCGTGCCCGTATCCGCCTGGTCCTCGCCCGCGACCGCCACGTCCACGTGGCCCACGCGCATCCGCGGACCCGGGACCCCTTCGAGTGTCGCGACGGCGCGGAGTGCGGCCGCGTCGACGTCGTAGTTTCGCAGGACCGCGGCATAGGGGTAGCCGACGTTCCGGAGCCGCCCGACGATCGTGTCGGCGGACGCCTGGAAGCGCGCCCGGTCGAACGGGTCTCCCACCTGGAGCGGCAGCGCGCGCCGGAGCGCCGGGGCGTCGAGGACGCTGTCCAGGCCGACCACATCCAGCTGGGTGAGCCGGACGGGATCGCCCTCGTAGATCCGGAACGACACGTACACGTCCGCCCCTTCCCGGCGCACCGTCGTATCGACCACGGCGTTCATGTAGCCACTCTGGCGGTAGAGCTGGAGTAACCGCACGACGTCGCGGCGGAACTCAAACTCGTTGAAAAACCGCTTCTCCCCGAGCCCGAGCCATCGCAAGTAGGCGCTGGTGGCAAAGGCACTCGAATTGGTGGTCGCGATCGCGGCGCTCAGCGTGTAGTCGTCAATGGCGTGATTGCCCTCGAAGGAAAGCCCGCGGACCACCCGCTGCGGCTCTTGCTGCGCGGAGAGGCGAGCCGCCGCGAGAACGGCGACAACGAGGACCGGAAGAAGCGCGCGCAATTGACGCGGT
>DATLKW010000399.1:0-7473 GCA_035538175.1 Gemmatimonadales bacterium
GGGTGAATGGACCGGCCCGTGTGCAGCTGGTCCTGCATCTGTCGCGCGACCACTTCGCGCAGCACGGCATCGCGCTCGCGGGGCACGCGCTTGGCCCACCGGGCGCGCTCCTTACGACGTCCTTTCCGTCCCGGCTCGAGGTAATCGGCGAGGTAGAGCATTTTGCCCACGTTGTCCCAGCCGGCGTAGCCCACGCTATGGTAGCGCACGGCGTCGAGCACGCCGCGGTCGGCCTCGCCCTCTTGGGCAGCGCGATCGGCGGCGGCGGCGCCGTGGGTCGTACCGTCGGGCAGTCGCGCGTCCCGGAGCGCGTCGTGGAGCCACACCGCCGCGAGCCACCGACGCCGCTCGCGCTCGGGCGTGCCCATCTCCTCGGCCCACTCATTCACGAGCGCTGCGACCCGCCGGATATGTGCACGGCGCCGGCGGCGCGTCTCCGCCCACTCGGGCAGCTCGGGCTCCGGTCGGCGCGGACGCGGCACGCGCCACGCTTCGGTCCAACGGGTAACGACCGTGCTTACGCGTTGAAGCAGGCTCTTCCGTGTTCCCATGCCGCCGATCCGCCGTCCCTGAGAGACTCGTACGCACCGCCCGCCGGAGCGCCCTGGGGGCCCCGCCCGAGCCCTGTCATCTCCTGCCCGCGGCCCCGCCCGGGAGCCGACTAAACGTCAATGTGATGGACTCTAGCTCCACCCCGTACCCATTCGGTGTGACGCGCATCCCCTCCTCCCGCCTCAAGGAGAGCTGCAGGCGCTCCACGTGGTCGAGGCGCAGGTGGTCGGCGCTCCCGCCGCGGCTCGCTGCCGGTTCCACCCAGTAATTCCACTCGCCGGGGAATCCCTCCGGGAGCAACACGCCCTGGCCCGCGCGGAGGGTCGAGAGCGGGAGCACGCGGTCCGTCCACGTGGTGTCCACGCGGACCGCGGTGCTCCAACTCGTGCCGTCGTCCTCCATCAGGGTCACGTGCAACGTCTCGTGTGGGCCGAGCCCGCGCAGCCGCAGGTGCAACGCCTTCGCACCGCTGATCGTCGTGCCTCGGCCCCTGATCTGGTCCTTGAGCACGAGCGACGCCGTGTAGTCTCCGGGACCGGTGCCGCCCGCCGTGACCGGCAGCTCGAAGTGGAAGACGCGTCGGCCGGTGGCGTCCGACGCTGTGAGATGGAAAAGCCCGCGGCGTCCCGCGTCGCCGATGCGCGTGAACGCCAAGCGGGGGGCATCCCGCTCCGGGACGAAGAGTTGCAGCGGAGTCTCCGGACGGACGACGTCGAGCGACCAGGCGTGGGTGCCGTCGTAGTCCCAGTCCGTGGGCCGCTGGTGCGCGCCTCCGGGGAACGTGGTCGCTCGGCCGTCTCGAAACAGCGTAACGACGAACTCGCACGGGCCTTCGGGCAGCGCGGTCGCCGGCACGGACGCGGTGTAAGTGTAGGCGCCCGTGGCGCGCATCGCGAATCCGACGTAGCGCCCTCCCGCACGCGAGCGGAGGAAGAGTTGAGCCGAGTCCGGGGGCGTGCGGTCGACGACGCGGGCCCGAAGCTCGGCGCCGCGACCCACGAGATATTCCGGCGCGGCGAGGGACGCGACGGACGGCGCTAGCGTATCGAGCGGAGGAGCATGATACTCGGCGAAGCCCACGGCCCCGAGGTACGCGGGCAGGGTGGCGAGCTCTACGGGCCCGGCGCGAGCAAGCACGTAGACGCCGGGCGTGACCGTCAGCTGCCCGGCGACCGCGCGAGCGGTTTCTCGGTTGCCGGCAGCAAGCGGCTGCACGGTGAAGGAGACCCCGAGGTCCGGGAGCGCCAGTGTCATGGGCCAGGCGCGACTGATGGCGCGGGTCACGATCTTGTCGGGGTTCGGCGGCTCAAACGGGTCGCGCACCGGCACAGCGTCGGGGTACACCTCGAGGCGCCAGAGGCCCGGCCCTACCCTGTCCAGGAAGTAGATCCCCTGTCCCTCGTAGGCGACGAGCGGGGAGGAGCCATAGCCCGCGACCCGTGTGAGCGCTGCGGGGTCCGGTGGCGTCGTGGTCGTCGAGCCGGCGTAGAGGAACGCGTCGCGTGCGGCGAGCTCGCTCAGGTCCCCGTCGTAGGAGACGTGGAAGTCTCCGAACCGCGTGTTCTGGGGGTAGGCCCCGTAGGTGGCGAACCGTGGCAGCCGGCGCATCGCCTCCGCCGCGATGATCGCGCTCATCGCTTTGCGCGGCGTATAGACGAGGTTCAGGTAGTGGGTCTGCCACCCCAGGTTGCGCGACGCGGTCGCGAGCATGTCGTAGGCGAACATGGCGACGAACTGCGCGCCCACGGCGCGAAAGGTGCGCGCCATGGCGGGATACATGGTCCCCGTCAGGAGGTCGGGGCTGTCGAACTCGTACACGATGCGCGGGAGCCCGCGGAGCTCAGGACGGAGCATGTCGGGATAGGCATCGACCGCACGCAGGTAATTGCCAGTGAGCTCGTGGCCCGAGTTTAGGCCGGTGGGATACCAACCGAAGGTCACCCCCTGGGCTCGCGAGCGGCGGATGGCGTCGCCGATCCGGAAATCCTGGCTCACGTTGTAGAAGACGAGCTGCGTCGACCCCGTGCGTCGCACGGCGTCGGTGAGGGCGTTGATGTAGCGGATCGAGCCTTCCATGTCCTCCGCGTGATGCCACGGTTCGTTCACGAGCTCCACGAAGGGGATGGCGGGTTCGTCCTTAAGGGCCACGTGGGTGTAGGGATTCACGTGCTCGAGGATCTGGCGCAGGTAGGTCGTCTGCGCCGCGATTGCCGCGGAATCGGTCCCCATGCGGGCCTTGCCGAAGCGTCGACCGAACCCTGGCGCAGAGGTGTCGGCGAGGGCGTCCGGCCAATTCGAGCCGTAGAGCTGAATCGGGGAGAAGAGCATGTAGATGCCGCGTTCGCGTGCGCGGGCGATCAGGTAGTCGAGCAGGTCGAGGTGGTCGTTCACGAGCAGATGGCCCGCGCTGTCGGAAGCCTCCCAGTCGCCCCAGAAGGTGAGCCGCAGCCCGTCCCAGCCCATGCGGGCGAACTGAGCCATGTCCTCGTCGATCATTTTCTTGCGATCGGCGTGGAGGTAGCCGGCCGCGCGGTAGTCGGACGCCGTGGGGAGCACGTAATTCGCTCCGAACAGGGTGACCTCCTGCCCGTTGTCCCGCCAGCGTACAACGCCCCCCGTGTCGAGGAAGACGGCGCGGTTGGCTTCCGCGGGTCGAGCCGCCCCGGTGAGCTGAGCGAGTGCCGAAGGGGCAAGACCGGTGGCCGCCAGGGACAGCGCGATGAGGATGTGGCGCAGGGCGCGCACGCGGCGGGGTCCGAGTGGGATCGCGGCCCGGAAGGACTGGCCTATCGACGGACCAGCGCCAGGACCAGACTCTCCCGCGGCCCGATCGTCCCTCCCACGGGAGCGTAGCCCCGAAGCTCTCCGTCCGGGCCTACGTCGAGCGTGGCACCGTTCGGACCGTCGAGCAGGTTCTGAGCGCTGTAGCTCCCGGGGGCGAGGGCACCAGCGGCCGAGTTCAGCGAGACGCCTGAGGCCGGCGTGGCGCCCAGGTTCGCCACGATCAGCGCGGCGCGCGCGCCCGAGCGGCGCAGATAGGCGGCGATCTGCGTACTCGAGGCCGCGAGCGCCACGAGCGTGCCCGTCGCCAGCGCGTCGTTCTGCCTGCGCAGGTGGATCAGGCGGCGATAGAGGTTCAGGAGCGAGGCGGGGTCACGGTCCTCAACCTCGACGTTGGTCGTGAGCGAATCGGGCTGAGCGCTCTCCCACGGCGTGCCCGACGTGAACCCCACGCCGGTTCGCGGGCTCCATTGCATGGGGGTACGCAGCCGGGGATCGGGCTTGTCGCCGGTCATCCCGAGCTCCTCGCCATAGTAGACGAACGGCAGCCCCGGTAGCGTGAGGAGCAGCGTTGCCGCGAGCTTCGCGCGCCCGAGATCGCCTCCGAGCACGGTGAGCGTCCGGGTCTGATCGTGGTTCCGGAGGAATGGGGCCCAGCGATACGCAGGGAGCGTGTCCTGGAGCCGCAGGAAGCCCGTGAGGAGGCCCGTGGCCGAGCCGGTGCGCACGGCCGAGAGGAGCGAGTCCGAGAGTTCGAACGCGAAGTAGGCGGTGAGCTGGTCGGGGTAGTACGGCAGGACGCCGCGCAGGTTATCCCACACCTCGCCCACGGTGTACGCGTCGGGCGCGACGCGCCGGACGTGGGCAGCGTATTCGTGGAGGAACGCGTGGGTGCCCGCGCACCCCGCGAGACAGGCGCCGTCCTCCACCAGATAGGGAATCGCATCCAAGCGAAACCCGTCCACGCCCATGTCGCGGAGCCAAAACGTGGCGATCTGCTTCGCCTCTTCGCGCACGGCGGGCGTGTGGTAGTCCAAGTCCGGCATGCCGCTCCAGAAGACGCCGTAGTAGTACTCGTTCCGCACGCTCGAGCGGTGCCAGGCCTCCCCGCCCCAGGGGCCTTTGCCGAGCGGCGCCGGCGCGAACCGGTACCACGCGCGGTGCGGCGAGGCCGTGTCCCGGAGGGCCTCTTGGAAGTAGGGATGCTCGCTCGACGTGTGATTGAGCACCATGTCGACGAGCACCTTGATGCCGCGCCGGTGCGCTTCCGCCACCAATCGCTTGAAGTCCTCGTTCGTCCCGTACGCCGGCTCGACGCGGTAGTAGTTAGTGACGTCATAGCCGTGATAGCTCGGCGACTGCGCGACGGGCATCAGCCAGATGCAGGACGCGCCGAGGTCTTTCTGGGAGGCCGGATTGCCGTCGTTGATGTAGTCGAGCTTTTGGATCAAGCCCTTGAGGTCTCCGACGCCGTCGCCATCGCCGTCATAAAACGAGCGGACGAAAACCTCGTAGCACACAGCGCCGCGCGTCCAGGCGGGCGCGGATGCGGAGTTGGCCGCCGTCGCTTGGCCATCGAGCGACGCTGCGGCGACCCCGCAGGCCAGGGCGGCGAGGAGTGCGGGGCCGACTGGACGGCTCACGCTAGCTCGCGTGCCACGCCCGCGGTGGACGGGGGCAGGACGGACCTACAAGCGCGTCGCGGCATCGACCACGATGGCCGAATTGGGAGCGAGGTGCAGCTGGGCGACGCCGCTCATATCCACGACGAGGGAAGTACCGGCGCACGACGCGCCGCTCTTGCCTCCGGTCAGCACGTCGCAGTAGGTCCCCGCCCCGAGCCCGGTCGTGATCGTCGCCGCGACCGAGGTGCTCTCGCGGCTGATCGCCACGAAGCCCTTGCCGCCGCGCGAGAAGGCGATCGCGTTCGCGCCGTTGTCCCACCAGTGGTTCACGTCGCTACCCGCGACGACCTTGCGGAATGCCACCATGCGCAGGATGGACGCGTCGCGATGCTCGCATACCCACTGGCCGACGGTCGCGGTCTCGAGGCTCAAAGCGCAGGTCACGGGGCTCGTGTTGCCGTTCGCGTCCGAGGGGGGCCCCATGTCGTTCTGGGCCGGGCGGTTGAACGCGTAACTCGACAGAATGGAGGGATACCCGTACGGCTGAGCCAGCATCCACACGTTCGCGAGGCGAAACACCGTGCCGTCGCGGTAACTGATGCCGCCCTCATGCTGGGTGTCGTGGTTCTGCAGGAACGCCACCGCTTTGTCCGCGGGCATGAGCCCCCACGCCGCGGGCGAGAACTGGGCCCCTGGAGGCCCCGTCGGATTGAGCTGCGCGAGGTACTGCCCCCCCGTACCGAGGAACTTGTCCCCGACGCCGGCGAAGGTGAACTCCGTGATGTCCGCCGCGCCGCCGGAACGATACGCCTCGCCATAGTAGTCGCGCGGCGACAAGGCTTCCCCGGGCCCACTGCGCACCTCGAGAAAGTAGTACGGGACGGAGCGTGCCTCTGCCGTCGCCGTGGAATCGACGAGCGCGAGAATGTCATCGAGCTCTACTTGCTGGATGTGCTTCGCCGCGTCGATGCGGAAGCCCGCCACGCCGAGACGGGTGACGGAGATCAGGTAGTTGGCGATCTTCTGTCGGACCGATGACATGCCGGTGTTGAGATCCGGGAGTCCGAAGAGCTCACAGTCCTGGACGTTCGCGGCGTTGGTGTAGTCGGTGACGAGGCACGGCGTGTGGAAATCGCTTGGGGCGTAGAGGCCGGGATAGTTGTACTTCGTGTAGGCCGTGCCGTTCGAGCCGACGCCGGGGCTCGGCGTGTTGGTCATGTGATTGATGACGGCGTCGACGTAAGTCCCGACGCCCACCGCCTTACAGCGGTTGACCATATCGACGAACTCAGTGCCCGTTCCCGAGCGGCTATGAGCGATGCTGTAGCTCACCGGCTGGTAGCGCTCGCTCCACGGATAGCTGGGTGGCTGAACGCTGTGCTCCTGGGGGGGCGAGATCTGCACCGCCGCGAAGCCCGCGGGTCCGAGGACCTGCTCGCACTCGGTGGCGATGTCCGCCCACTTCCACTCGAACAGGTGGACGAAGACGTCGCCGGCGGCCATGTGCCCGCTCGCGCGATAGGTCTGGGGGAGCGCGGGCCGCACTGGGGGCACGCCGGTGAAGGGGGGAGTGGCCGGTGAGCCGGCGCACGCGAGGGCCGACGCGACGAGCGCGGCGAAGGCTCCTACAGGCGAGTCAACCAGCATGGTGTTGTGGCGCCTCCAAAACGGCCCGCAGCTCCGTCGCGATCCGGCGGAGCTGCGGAAAACGGGAGGCCCGTGACAGCGTCGCGCTCAATAGCCCGGGTTCTGTTGCAAGTTCGGGTTCGCGATCAGCTCCGACGCCGGCAGCGGGTAGATGTTCAGGTGCGCGTCCGTCGCTGCGCCGGTGTGACTACCGCCCTTCCATTGCCAGAGGTAGGTGCCACCGGTGAACAGGCCGAATCGGACGAGGTCGGTGCGCCGATGGGCTTCCCACAAGAGCTCGCGTCCCCGCTCGGCGAGGAGGGTATCCACCACCGGAAGCGCCGCGAAGTTGGCGGTCGTGTTCCCGTAGGCGCGCTGCCGGATGGCGTTGAGGTACGTAAGGGCCGTCGCGGCGCTGCCGCCACCCCCGCGCAAGTTGGCCTCGACGTAAATCAGGTACGCGTCGCCCAGTCGGAACACCGGGAAGTCCGTGTCTGGGAAGGTCTTGTTCGAGCCCGGCGCGCCGGTCGAGGTGACGTTCTGGAACTTCGGCGCGGCGATCCCTTTGGTGAAGTCGCCGATCGCCGACACATCCACCGTCTGGCCGGTCGTATAGAGATAGCCCGACCGCCGGTCGCCGGCCGCGTAGAAGCTGTCGGCCTGCGCCTTCAGGCGGAGGCCCCACCATCCCCCGTCGATGCCGTAGTTATTGGCACTCATGCTGCCACCCACGGAGGCATGCACGAGGAACGTCGTACCGCCCCACGTCTGGGTGCGCAGGCCATCGAACGGGATGGCGAAGATGATCTCGGGCGACGTGTTGTTGTCGGCGAGAAACATGTGGTGGTAGCTGGTATCGAGGCTGTAGGCCCCCGAGGCGATGACCGCC
>DATLKW010000400.1:0-7211 GCA_035538175.1 Gemmatimonadales bacterium
GCGTTCAGGTAGTCCGCCCCGCCGCCCTTGCCGTAGCGTGACGCGCGGAACAGGCGCGTGTGGTCGAGCGAGTCCCCCGAGACGATGGGCGCGATGGCATCGAAGAACGCGAGCGCGCGAGCGTCGAGGCGCTGAGCAATCGCGGCGGCGAGGGCGTCGGAGGTAAGCGGGCCGGTCGCCACGACGCTCGGGGAGGAGAGCTCCGTCACCTCACCGCGCGCGAGCGTGATCGCGGGGTGTCCCGCGACCCGGGCGTGGACGCGCTCGGCGAAGACGGTGCGGTCAACGGCGAGCGCTGCGCCCCCCGGCACTCGGGCCTCGTCGGCCGCGGCGAGCACGACGCTGCCGAGCCGGCGCATCTCCGCCTTGAGGAGACCGTGGGCGTTGGTGGGTTCGACCGACTTGAAGGAATTGGAGCAGACGAGCTCGGCGAGCCGGTCGGTCTGGTGCGCTGCGGTCATGCGGAGTGGCCGCATCTCATGCAGCGTGACCGCGATCCCTCGTTCCGCCAGGGCCCAGGCGGCCTCGCTGCCCGCGAGCCCCCCGCCGACGACCGCCGCGCTCAGCTCGCGATCGGCTCCGCCGACGCCGTCGCTTCCTCCACGACGAGCTCGTGACCGCACTTCAGGCACTTGCGCGAAACCCCCCTGGCTTTGGTCTGCTTTTCTTCCATGCCGACGAACCCGCAGCTCGGGCACGCGACCGCCACCGGCCGGTTCCACGTCGAGTAGTCACACTCGGGGTAGCGCAGGCACCCAAAGAAGTTGCGCCCTTTCTTGGTGCGGCGCTCGGCCAGGTCGCCCACCCCGCACTTCGGGCACTTCACGCCGAGCGGCACCGGTCGGGTGTGCTTGCAGGCGGGGAAGCGCGTGCACGCGAGGAACTCCCCGTAGCGCCCGGTTTTGATCACCATGGGCGCGCCGCACTCCTGGCAGACCTCGTTCGTCGGCCGGTCGGGCGCCCGGTCACGGCGCAAGGGCCGCGTGTAGCGACACTCCGGGTAACGCTCGCACGCGATGAACGGCCCGAACCGCCCGCTCTTCACCACGAGCCCGCTGTTGCACGTGGGGCATTTCTCTTTGTGCAGGTTCGACAGGTCGTGCACCTCATGGATCAGTTGCTGCACGTCGACGGCGTCCAGGGCCTTGGCGAACGGGCCCCAGAAATCGCCCAGCACCTGGCGCCACGCGAGATCGCCCTCTTCCACCTTGTCGAGCTCGTCTTCCATCTGGGCGGTGAAGCCTACTTCGAAGACGGCCGGGAACGACCGTTTCATCACGCGCCACACCGTTTCGCCCAACGGCGTGGGGGCGAAGCGGCGGTCCTTCGCCGTGGCGTACCAGCGCGCCTTCAGAGTCGAGATGATGCTCGCGTAGGTCGAGGGGCGTCCGATCCCCAGCCGCTCGAGTTCCTTGACGAGGCTCGCCTCGCTGAAGCGCGGCGGCGGCTCGGTGAAGTGCTGGTTCGGCGTGATCGCCTTGACCGTGACCACCTCGCCCTCGGCGAGCGGGGGAATCGGCGGGAGGTCGTCGAGGGTCCGCCCTTCCTCCGGCTCGTGGGCTTCGTGGTACAGCTTGTGGTAGCCGTCGAACAAGACGCGCGACCCGGTGGCGCGGAACACGAAGCGCCCGAGGTCGAAGTCGACCTTCGTCGTCTCGAACACGGCCGGGGTCATCTGCGACGCCACGAACCGGCGCCAGATCAACTGGTAGAGCTTGAGCTGCCGGGCGTCGAGGTGCTTCTTCAGCTCCTCGGGGCGCCGCAGCACATCGGTGGGACGGATCGCCTCGTGCGCGTCCTGCACTCGGGCGGTGCTCTTGCCACCCCGATGCACAGCCGGCGCGGCTGGGAGATAGCGCGGGCCGAACTCGCGCTGGATGAAGTCGCGCACTTGCGCGACGGCCGACTCGGCGACCCGGACGGAGTCCGTGCGCATGTAGGTGATCAGGCCGACGGGCCCCTCGGCACCCACCTCGATGCCCTCGTACAGCTGCTGCGCTATCCGCATCGTCACGGCGGCGGAAAAGCCCAGCTGCTTGGCGGCCTCCTGCTGCAGGGTGCTCGTGCGGAACGGGGGCGGCGCCGGGCGGCGTCGCTCGCCTTTCTCGACCGCGGTAACGCGGAAGGGGATGCCGAGCGCCTCCGCGACGATGGCCCGGGCGCTCGCCTCGTCCTTGATCTCCGGCTTCTTGCCGTCGAGCTTGTGCAGCCGGGCCGCGAAAGCCTGCCCGTCCTTCTCGAGGTCGGCCTCGATCGTCCAGTACTCCTGCGGGACGAAACGCCGGATCTCCTCCTCGCGCTCGCAGATCAGCCGCAGCGCCACCGTCTGGACGCGACCGGCGGAGAGCCCGGTCTTGATGCTCTTCCACAAGAGGGGCGACGTCTTGTAGCCCACCAGCCGGTCGAGAACGCGGCGCGCCTGCTGGGCGTCCACCTTGCGCTGGTCAATCTCCAGGGGATGGGCGAGCGCTTGGGCCACGGCGTCCTTGGTGATCTCGTGGAACAGGACGCGCCGCACCTTGCTGTCCGTGCCCTTGCCGAGCTGGCTCGCCACGTGCCACGCGATGGCCTCGCCCTCGCGGTCGGGGTCGGTGGCGAGGAGGACGCGTGCGGACGCCTTCGCGGCCTTCTTGATCTCCGCGAGGGTCTTCGCCTTCTCCTTGATGGTGACGTATTCCGGCGTGAAGCCGTGCTCGATGTCGACGCCGAGCTTGCGCTGCGGCAGATCGCGTACGTGTCCCACCGTCGCCTTCACGGTGTACCCCGAGCCCAAGTACTTGCCGATCGTCTTGGCCTTGGTCGGGGACTCGACGATGACGAGCGCACCCGTGCCGCCTTCGCCCGAGGGCGGGGGCGGCTTGGTCGCCCCAGTCCGGCCGCGGGTTTTGCGCGCGGGCCGAGGCTTCACCGCCACGGCGGTATCGGCCTCGAGCTCGGGCGCTACGGCGTTCACGTTACGTTTCCGTGCAGCCACTGATCATTCCTTCGTCGCGGGACGGGAGGAGCGCATCTTTACCATCCCGCGCTCGATTGCGCAAGCCTGATGACCTCGGACGCCACTTCGGCAGGTGTCCGGCGTTCGGTGTCCACTGCCGCGTGCGCGCGCTTGTAAAACGGCTCGCGCTCCTTGAAGAGCTGCCGCATGCGCTCAAGCGGGTCCTCTCCTACTAACAACGGGCGGGTTCCCTCGGGAGCCGCGCGAGCGGCGGCGGTCTCTGGGCGCGTGCGCAGACAGATGACAAGCGCGCTCCCATGTGCGATTTCGAGCGCCCCTGGCTGCGCGGCCCACCCGCCCCCGGGGGCGATGACCGCGGGCGCGTGCGCGAGCGCCACCGCGACCTCCTTGCGCTCCATGTCGCGAAACGCGGCCTCCCCGTGCTCGGCGAAGATCAGCGTGATCGGCTTGCCCTCGCGTCGCGCGATGATGCCGTCGATGTCCACGAACCCCGCCTGCAGCCGCTCCGCCACTAGGCGCCCCACGGTGTGTTTACCCGCACCCGGCAGGCCGATCAGCACGATGTGGCGTTTCACGAGGCGGCCTCCGCCCGGCCCGCTGTGCCCGACGGGGCGGGCGCGGAGACCGGGGCGGCGGCGGCGGCCGGGGCGCGCGCCCGCAACTGGGCGAGATACCCCTCGACGTTCCGCTTGGTCTCGCCGAGGGAGTCGCCGCCGAACTTTTCGAGCAGTGCCTGGGCGAGGACGAGCGCCACCATGGCCTCCGCGATGACCCCCATGGCGGGCACGGCCGTCACATCCGAGCGCTCCGACTGCGCCGCCGCCGGTGCACCGGTCGCGAGGTCCACCGTTCGCAGCGGCGACATCAAGGTCGAGATCGGCTTCATCGCGACACGGACGACGACGGGCTCGCCCGTCGTCATGCCGCCCTCGGTGCCCCCGGCGCGGTTCGTGGCCCGGGCGAGGCCCGGGAGAATCTCGTCGTGCACTTCAGAGCCCTTGCGGCGCGCCGCTTCGAACCCCAGCCCCAGCCCGACGCCCTTCACGGCCGGGATGGACATGAGCGCCTGTGCGAGGCGACCGTCGAGCTTCGCATCCCACGAGACGTGCGAGCCAAGGCCCACGGGCACGCCGAGCGCGACCACCTCGACCACGCCGCCTAGCGTGTCGCCCGCCGCCTTGGCGGCATCGATGCGGGCGATCATCTCCCGCTCGGCCTCCGCGTCGAGGCAGCGCACGGGGCTCCGGTCGGCGGCGGGGTTGAGGGGGGTCGGGAGCGACGCCGGGACGCGGGCGACGACGCCGCCCAGCTCCACGACGTGGCTCCCGATATCGATCCCGAACTGCTCGAGCAGCAGTTTCGCGACGGCGCCGCACGCCACACGGGCGACGGTCTCGCGGGCGCTCGCCCGCTCGAGAATGTCGCGCGCGTCGCGGCGGTCATATTTCAGGGCGCCCGCGAGATCGGCGTGCCCGGGGCGGGGACGGGTGACCTGACGCCGCCGCTCCGCGCCGGGCGCGTCGGCGTCGGGCGCCATCACGTCCTGCCAGTGCTCCCAGTCCTTGTTCCAGACGAGCATGGCGATCGGCGAGCCGAGCGTCTCTCCGGCGCGCACCCCGGCGAGCCATTCGATCTGGTCCGCCTCGATTTTCATGCGCGCGCCGCGCCCGTAGCCGCCCATGCGCCGCTTGAGCTCGGCGTCGATGCGCTCGCGCGGCACTGCGAGCCCGGCGGGGATCCCTTCGAGGATTCCCACGAGGCCGCGCCCATGCGACTCACCGGCCGTCGTAAACCGGAACACGTTCCACGCCTCTTGAGTCCGGCAATCCGATAATAACACGCGAGCCCGACGGTCGGTCGGGCTCGGATCCGCGCCGGCTTCCCCGCACGGGGCCTGGGCTCACGGCTTGAGCGCGCGGGGGCGAGCGGGCGCCCGCGTCGGCGCGGGCTTCGGCAGCGCGGCCTTAGGCAGCGCGATCCGACTCGGGCCCATCACCGACTGCGGGACCGGCGGCGCCTGCGGGTTCGTGTTCGTGATGGCCGGCAGGGCGACGACCACGAGGCCGCGCGCGGTGATCGCGAACAGGTACTGCTGGTTGCTCGTCGCGTCGAACGCCACGCGCAGCGGCCCGATGATCGGATCGCGAATCGGCGTGCGCGCCTGCTGGTTGAAGAAGTAGGTGTCGAACGCCAGGATCGACGTGTCGGGGGAGGCGGCGAACACCATGCGGCTGTTGATGTTCCCCGATCCGCCCCCGCACGTCGGGGCGCACGGCCCGCCCGGCTGGAAGTTGTGATTGTAGTTCATGTCCATCCCGGGCGTGCCATGGCCGACAAACGACGTGCCCCAGAGCCGGAGCCCCTCGTCCAAGTAGTAGATCGAGTCGGTCGAAGCCCGCACCAGGTTCGTGAGGCCGTTGAAGTTCGTCGCCACCGCGAGCACCCGGGTCCCGGTGTTGCTGATGAAGTCGCTGACCTGGGTGCCAGGGGACATGCCTAAGTCCTGATCGTCCTCCCCGGCCTCCGGAACGCCGCCCGGGCCGCCCATCGTGCAGCTGTTCGCCGGGCTGATGAGCGCCTTCTTCGCCGAATAGCCGAACACGCGCGCGTAGAGCGTCGTGATGTTGCCACCCTCGCCCAAGAAGGCGTGGGTGAAGTTGCCGGTGTTGCGGGCGAAGGTCTGATCGCCGAGCCCGAACGTCGAGAGCTGCAGGGTGACGTTCCGGCAGGCGGTGAGGGTCACCCGCCGCTGTCCGAAGGTCGGCCGGATCATCTCGATGCGCAGCGTGTCCCCGGTGGCGTTCGACGCGGTGGACCCGATCTCCCAGAACAGGTGGCTGAACATCTGTGTCGTGTCGACCGTGTTGACGAGCTTTTCCATGCGCATCGTGGCCCGGCCGCTGAAGAACCCGGCGCTGCTCGTCGTGGGCGTCGTCGAGTAGACGGCGTAGATCGAATCCGCCGCGCAGTTCGCCGTGGCGCTCGTGACGCGACACACGGTGGCGACATACTGCGGCCGATCCGACACGTCGTAGATCGTGATGACGGCGTGGATGTAGGGCGTGAGGACGATCGAGTACTTCTCAATGAGGTAGTTGGGCAGCGCTTGTCGCCACATGAGCAGTCGCGTGGCCGCACCCAGGATCGACAGCTCCGTGCCGCCCGCGTCGGCCACCACGACGCTGTCGCGATAGTGGCCGAGCGTATCCGCGGGCCAGAGGGCGATCCCCCACGGCGTCGGGCCCGCGGTTCTGATGCCGTTCGGGTCGAACGTGTTGGTGGCGAGGCTGAACACCTCCACCCGCCCGAGCACGTCGTTCGTCAGGTACAACTCGCGCCGGTTGCTGTTGTAGATCGCGTCGGCGATGTGCCCGCCCTGCGGCAGCGGGTAGGTCGTCCCCGCGACGACCACGATGGTATCGTAGCCCGGCCCCGGCCCGGGGCTCGTGAACCCGACGTTCCCGAGCGGCGCCGTCCCCGCGACGATGATGCTCGCCTGCGAGTAGCCGCAGTTGCGGGCGGCGGCGAGGTCGCAGGCGTAGGCGCGCACCAACACCGAGGTCGGGAACTTCGTGATGAGCGCGCCCAGCCCGAGCGCGAACTGTTGGGTGACGTCCGTCAGGTTGCCAGCACCCACGTTCAGCGTATCGAACAGGAGCGGCACGGGGGCCGCGGCCGGGGGCCCCGTCCACGACAACGCCGTATCGACGCGGAACCCGATCCACGCGATGCCGGTGGGGTCCGTGGCGTGTACCGTGATGCTGTCATTCACCTCGACCCGCTGCCCGATCGTGAAGGTCACCGTCGGGGGCGTGGTGTAGTTCGCCGCGGATTGCACCTGGACGGTGATCGTGGCGGAGAACGCCCGGCGACCGCCCCCGTCGACCGCGAAGCCCGTCACGGTGAACGTGCCCGTGGTGGCCACGACGTTCAGCGTGTCCGTAAACACCATGGAGTCGGGCAGGGTCCCGATGTTCACGATGGAGTCGTAGGGCGGCTGCGTCGGATCCGTGACGGCGGTGCGCGGCACGATGATGTAGCCGATGCGCTGGACCCCCGAGGTGTGCTGCACCGCTTGAATCGAGACCGGGATGTTCTTGCCGGAAGACGCGACCGCACCGGTACCCGGTTGCAGCAGCGTGACCTTCAGGGCGTCGATGTTCACGAGGAAGATCTTGATCGAGTCGACGGAGTAGTTCCCCGCCCCGTCCGTCGCGCGCGCGGTGATCGTGATCAGGCCGCCCGCGCCGTTCAG
>DATLKW010000401.1:0-3139 GCA_035538175.1 Gemmatimonadales bacterium
CGCATCACCTACGCCGACCATGCCTACGACGCGCTCGAGGGAACGGCGGCGCTCGTCATCGTCACCGAATGGCTCGAATACCGTAACCCCGATTTCGAGCGCATCCGGCAACTGCTCACGCGGCCCCTGATCGTCGACGGACGCAACCTCTACGACCCGCAGCGCCTGGCGCGCCTCGGGTTCGTGTACGAGAGCATCGGCCGCCCCACGGTATGCGCGCCCTCGTAACCGGGGCCGCGGGGTTTCTCGGATCGCACCTCTGCGAACGGCTCCTCGCCGAGGGCCATCGGGTCGTCGGCATGGACAACTTCCTCACAGGCAACGCTGAGAACATCGCGCACCTGCGCCGCAACCCCGCTTTCCAGTTCGTCGTGCACGACGTCGCCAACTTCATCGAGGTCCCGGGACCGCTGGACGGCGTGCTCCACTTCGCGAGCCCCGCGAGCCCGGTCGATTACCTCGACTATCCCATCCAAACCCTCAAGGTAGGATCGCTCGGGACCCACAAGGCGCTCGGGTTGTCGCGCGCCAAGGGCGCCCGCTTCCTCCTCGCGTCCACGTCCGAAGTCTACGGTGACCCCCTCGTGCACCCCCAACCGGAGAGCTACTGGGGCAACGTGAACCCCGTCGGTCCGCGCGGCGTGTACGACGAGGCCAAACGCTTCGCGGAAGCGCTCACGATGGCCTACCACCGCTTCCACCGGCTCGACACCCGCATCGCCCGGATCTTCAATACCTATGGGCCGCGGATGCGGCCCCAAGACGGCCGCGTCGTCTCGAACTTCATCGTTCAGGCTCTGAGAGGCGAACCCCTGACGATCTACGGCGACGGCTCGCAGACGCGCTCGTTCTGCTACGTTGACGACCTGATCGAGGGCCTCGTCCGGCTGTTCGAGCGCGGCGGGGCGGACCCGACGAACGTCGGGAATCCGCACGAGTTCACCGTGCGCCAGCTCGCCGAGCTCGTGCTCCAGCTCACCGGCAGTCGGAGCTCGATCGTCGAACAGCCCCTCCCCGTCGACGATCCCAAAGTGCGTCAGCCTGACATTACGCGGGCGCGAGCTACCCTCGCCTGGGAGCCGACGGTGTCGCTCGAGGACGGGCTCGGCCGCACGATCACCTACTTTCGCGGGCTCGTCGGATAAGCCCCCGCGTGCTCCTCACGGGCGCGGCCGGGTTCATCGGGTCGCACGTCGCCGAGGCGCTCTTGACCCGGGACACGGAGGTCGTGGGCCTCGACAATTTCGACCCCTTCTACCCCCGCGCCGTGAAGGAGCGCAACCTCGCCCCTTTGCACGAGCGGCCGGGCTTCCGGTTCATCGAGGCGGACATCCTGCGCGATCCCCTGCCGCTCGACGGCGTCTCGGCCGTGCTCCACTTCGCCGCTCGCCCGGGCGTGCGGCCCTCGCTCGAAGACCCGATGGCGTACAGCGAGACGAACGTGACGGGCACGGTGCGCGTGCTCGAGGCGGCCCGCCGCGCTGGGATCCGGCGCGTTGTGTTCGGATCGTCGTCGTCGGTCTACGGCAACGCCACCCCGGCGCCCTTTGCTGAAACGCGCGCAGCGGTCACACCGATCTCCCCTTACGCCGCGAGCAAGCGTGCGGGCGAGCTCATGGCCGAGGCCTTCGCTTCCCTCTACGGCCTCCAGATCGCGTGCCTGCGGTTCTTCACCGTGTACGGGCCGCGCCAGCGCCCCGATCTCGCCATCCACCGCTTCACGGATCTGATTGCCCACGGTCGCCCTGTGCGCATGCACGGGGATGGGTCGAGCGAGCGGGACTACACCTATATTACGGACTGTGTGGACGGTGTACTCGCGGCGCTGGAGTGGACCGCCCGCCCGCGGGCGGGGGGGATCGCCGAGCCGATCAACATCGGGGGCGGCGCCCGCGTGCGGCTCGACCGCCTGATCGAGCTGATCGCCCGGGCGCTCGGCCGCGAGGTGCGCATCGAGCGCCACCCCGATCAGCCGGGCGACGTGCGGCTCACCGATGCGGACCTGGCGCGCGCCGGCCGAGAACTGGGCTTCCGACCCAAGGTCGGCATCGAGGAAGGGCTGCGACTCTTCGTCCGCTGGTACGAGGCGACCCATGGACGTCAGTCCTGAGCATCTCGTTGCACAGGCGCGGGAGCGCTTCGAGCTCCAAGACTACTACGGCGCGATCCATTTCCTCGAGGAAGTCATCGCGACGGGGCGGGCCTTCGCCGACGCGCACCACTTGCTCGGCCTCTGCTACTCGCTCGTCGGTCAGCAGGAGCACGCCCTCGCCCAGCTCGACCGCGCCCTCGCGCTGAACCCCCACTACGTCGAGGCCCTCGTCCACCGGGCCCTCGTCCTGAACGAGCTCGGGCGCGAGGCCGAGGCGGACGCGGCGTTCGGACGGGCCGCCCAACTCGGCGGCGCCCCGCGGCTTGGCTTCCCCGCCCACGTCGCCGCCAAACTCGCCAACCACCACGCCCGCCTCGGCGAGGCCTACCTCGAAGCCGGCGGCCTCGGGGCCGCCATCGACCAGTACCAGGCGGCCCTCGCCCTGGGACCCGCGTTTCACGATCTGCGGTATAAGCTCGGACGCATGCTGCTCGAAGCCGGACGCGCGCTCGATGCGCGGGAACACTTCGAGATCATCGTTCGCGCCCGCCCGAACTACCTCGATGCGGCCGCGATGCTCGGCCTCGCGTGCTACTTGGCGGGCGACGGCCTCGCAGCTAAGGCGGTGTGGGAAGAGTGCCGCGAACGACGCCCGGAGGACCCGAGAGTGGAAGCCTACCTTGCCATGCTGGCCCGCAACGATGTCGCGCGCGTCGTCCCGGCCGGGACCCCGGGCGACGGCGACGGAGGACCGGCCGGGGCGGGGGGCGCCGGCGGCACAGGCGAGCCCGGCGGCACGGGGGCGAGGGGTGGCCGTGGGGGACGGAAAAAGGCGTGAGCCGGCCCCGCGCCGTGACGGTGGCGCTCCTCGTCGTCGCCGCCTGTCAACCGAGCGCCGCTGATCATGACCAGCTCGGCGACCGCTGGTACGCCACCGGGGCCTACCGGGACGCCCTCGCCGAATACCAACTGGGGCTCAAGGCGAACCCGGGCGACCCGGGCCTCGAAGCGAAGCTCGGCGCCGCCGCCCTGCACGTGGGCGACTAC
>DATLKW010000402.1:0-2926 GCA_035538175.1 Gemmatimonadales bacterium
CTCGTGCTCGGAGGACTCGTGGTAGGCTACGGCTGGATCGTGGCCACCCACCTGCGCGACGACGCCCGCCGCGAGAGTGCGTTCCTCGGGCGCGTGTTCGCCGGGCTCAACGATCCCGGCCCCGACGCCGCGACCGACGCCCTGCTCGATCTCGCCCGGCAGGTCCGCTCGCTCGGCATCCCCATCGTCGTCACCGACGCCCACGGCCACATCACCGCGCTCGACAACGCCCCGCCGTCGGTCGGCGCCGATACGACGCGGCTGCGGGCGTGGATCGCCGAGCTCGACGCTGAGAACGTCCCCGTCGTCCAGCCGGGCGTCGGCATGGTCCACTTCGGGACCGCGCCCGCGGCGCGCCGCCTCACCGGACTCGCCGCCCTCGAAGCGGGGCTGCTCGTGTGCCTGACCGTACTAGCGGCCTGGGCCTACCGCTCCCAGGTGGCCGCCACCCGCGACCGCCTCTGGGTGGCGATGGCACGGGAGTCGGCGCACCAGCTCGGCACGCCCTTGATGAGCCTCACGGGCTGGATCGCCTACCTGCGCGAAAACCCCGGCGCCCCAGGGAGCGAGCTCGCCGAGCACCTGCAGGCCGACGCTGAACGGCTGGAACGCGTCGCCAAACGGTTCGAGCGCATCGGCCGGCCCGCTCGACGCGAACGCGTCGGCCTGGGGGCCGTGGCCGAACGCGTCGTGAGCTACTTCCGCCCCCGCCTCCCCACGCTGGCGAGCCCGGTCGCCCTGACGCTCCGTGCCACCGGTCCCGGGCCCATCGCCCTCGGCGACCCGGTGCTCGTGGAATGGGCGCTCGAAGCGCTGATCAAGAACGCGATCGACGCCCTGTCGGGGCGCGGGGGGCGGATCGACGTCACCGTGGACGCCGCCGCCCGTACCGCGCGCGTCAGCGTGCGCGACAACGGCCCCGGCGTCGCGCCCGAGATGCGCACGAAGCTGTTCGAGCCCGGCATCTCCACGAAGCCGGGAGGCTGGGGGATCGGCCTCGCGCTCGCGCGCCGCATCGTGGAGCAACAGCACGGCGGCCGCCTGGTGTACCGGCCGGCCCCGAGCGGGGAAGGCGCCGAATTCGTCCTCGAGTTTCCCCTCGTGCCCGAGCGCGAGAGCGGGGCGGGGACGGGGGGACGCGGGGCCGCCGAGGTCGTCGGGTGACGCTGCCGCTGAACGCCGCCCAGGAGGCCGCCGTGCGCCACCCCGGCGGCCCACTCCTCGTGCTCGCGGGCGCGGGCTCGGGCAAGACGCGCGTCCTCACCGCGCGGATCGCGCACCTCATCGAAGAGCGGGGGCTTGCCCCCGCCCGCATCTTCGCAGTGACGTTCACGAACCGGGCGGCGGGCGAGATGCGCTCCCGCGTCGCGGCGCTCCTCGGCGCCGAGCCCCGCGGCCTGTGGATCGGCACCTTCCACGCGCTCGCCGCCCGGCTGCTGCGGCGTGAGGCACCGCTGCTCGGCTTCCAACCCAACTTCACGATCTACGACGAGGACGACTCCGAAGGGCTCATCAAGCAGCTGCTCGAGCGGCGCACCCTCTCGCCCAAGGCGAATCCCCCGCGCGCGCTGCGCGCCATCATCTCGGGCGCGAAAAATCGCATGCTCCTGCCCGAAGAGCTCGGCGCCCGCGCCGAAACCCCCCTCGAACGCGTGGCGGCGGACATCTATGCCCTCCTGGGCCCGGCGCTCCTGCAGGCCAACGCCATGGACTTCGACGACCTGCTGCTCCTCCCGCTCACGCTCTTCGTCGAGCACCCCGAGCGCCTCGCCGCCTGGCAGCGGCGCTTCGACCACGTCCTGGTAGACGAGTTCCAGGACACCAACGCCGCGCAGTACCGCCTCGTGCGTCAGCTCGCCGCCGAGCACCGGAACCTCTGCGTCGTGGGCGACGACGACCAGGCGATCTACGGCTGGCGCGGTGCCGACGTGCGCCACATGCTCTCCTTCCAGCAGGACTTCCCGGGGACCACACTCATCAAGCTGGAGCAGAACTACCGCTCCACCCAGGTCATCCTCGACGCGGCCAACGCCGTCATCGCCGAGAACGCCCGCCGCCTCGGGAAGACCTTGTTCACCGCCACCACCGGCGGCGAGCGGGTCACCCTGCTCACCACGGCCGACGAACGCGACGAGGCCGAGTGGCTCGCGGGCGAGCTCGCGCGCCGCGCGGCCGACAGCGACATCGCCTACCAGGGCATGGCCGTCCTGTACCGCACCAACGCGCAGTCGCGTCCGCTCGAAGAAGCCTTCCGCTACCGCGGGATCCCCTATCGCCTCGTCGGGGCGGTGAGCTTCTACGAGCGGCGCGAGGTCAAAGACGCGCTCGCTTACCTGCGCCTCATCGCCAACCCCGCCGACGACCAGGCGTTCCTCCGGATCGTCAACGTCCCGCGCCGCGGCATCGGCGACGCCTCGGTCGCCGAGCTCGTGCGCGCCGCCACCGCTTGGGGGAAACCGCTGCTCGACACGGCGCGCGCGGCTGACCGAGTGCCCGACCTGCGGCCCAACACCCGCGCCGCCTTCCGGGACCTGGCGCGCCTCGTCGACGACCTGCGCGCCCGGTTCGGTACGGCCGACCCCGCTACCGCCCTCGAGCAGGCGATCTCGGCCGTCGGGTACCCGCAGTACCTCGCCGACGAGGGCGCGGAAGGGCTCGAACGCCTGGAAAACGTCGAGGAGCTGATCGCGGGCGCCGCCGCCTGGGCGGAAACCGCGGACCAAACGGACACGCCGCTCGACGCGCACGCTACGGGAGAGGAGGGGGGTGGCGCGGGGACGGGGGAAGGAGAAGGAGAGGGGGAGGCGGAGGCCGCGGCGAGTCTCATCGAGCGCTACCTCACCGACGCCGCCCTCGTCACCCCCGCCGACACCGGGAGCGGCGATCCCGAGGGCGTGACCCTGATGACCGTCCATATGGCGAAGGG
>DATLKW010000403.1:0-1998 GCA_035538175.1 Gemmatimonadales bacterium
ATCCCCCGCACCAGCCACCGCACGAGAGGCGGTAGACGCACGTGCTGCTCGAGCGCGAGCGTTCCAACGTCTCGTGAGGGCCGCAAGAGGAGCAGGCGGATCGGCTTCAGATCACCTGGGACCGCGGTGCCTGGCGGCAGCGTCTCGAGCAGCTGATTGATACGCTCGAGCCGCTCGGCGTCCGCCTCCGGCGCATCGAGGAACACGGTTTGGAGCAGGAACCCGAGCACCTCGGCCACGGAGGGATACTCCGTGCCCACACGCGCGGGAGGGGGCACCAGTTCAGGGTCGGGACGCATGGTGATCATCAGGACTGCCCGCGCGCCGAGGTGGATGGCCGGTGCGAGGGGCGCCAGTTGCCGCACACTGCCGTCGCCATAGAACTGCTGGCCGAGCCGGACGGCAGGAAATAGGATGGGAATGGCTGCCGAGGCCATCACGTGGTCGAGCGTGAGCGGCGTCCTCTCCGAATGCCGCAGCGCCCGCCGCCAGCTCGGGAGGGCCCCACTCCCGTGAACGAAGGTGACCGTCTCGCCCGAAGCATACGAGGTCGCGCTCACCGCGACGGCGCGCAGCCGGCCCGCGACGATGTTGGAATCGATCCCGCGGAAGTCGACGCCCTGGCCGAGGAACCGGCGAAGCGGCTCCATATCCATTAACCCGCGGATCAGCGTGATGCCGCCATGTCTGCCGAGCGCCATGTTTCCGAGCCAGCGCAGCCCGGCCGTGGCCAGTCGCGCCGGGCGGACCCGATACACCTGCTCGACGGTGAGGCGTCCCCATTCGCGGCGCAGCACTTGGACCGCGGCGCGCATGGGGCCGTGGTAGGCCGCGAGGTAGGCGATGTTGATCGCGCCCGCCGATACGCCAGTCAGGATCGGGAATTCGAAGTCGGGTAGGCGCTCGCTGATGGCGCACAGCACGCCCACTTGATAGGCGGCGTGCGCTCCGCCACCCGCGAGCACCAGCGCGGTGCTCCCTACCTCGCGCGCGTCGATGCGGGTCTCGCGATGGAGTGCCTGCGCTTGGGCGACGTCACAATCACGCGCGAAAGCATGGCGGAGCTCGGTGTGCCTCGGGTCTAGGAGTTGTCAGCGACCTGTGCTGCTACTTGGGTGCGACCTTCTGGATCCCGCCCACCGGCGGGATCGATAACGTACGCACGGCCGGCGCCGCCGGCGATGCCGGGTGGTCTGGTTGCCGCGTGGAACGGGCGATTGGTCTCATTTCCCGAGCCGTCGCGGGCAGGGCCCGAGACCGTCCCCTCTGAGAACAGCCGAGTTCAATCCCGTGCGCCATTTCGTGAGCATCGCCCGCGCGATCAGAATCGAGGCGCAGGTCTGGCCGAGATCGCACAGCGGCTCTTTATTTTCGTCATGTTCGAGGTCGGGTTCTTCTCGCTGGCCGTTCAGCCCTATCCCAAGCGGACTGTTTGAGCCATGTCCACACGTGACCTTGAACGCCCCACCATCCGTACCGTTCGCACGCTGACGATGGACGCAATGCAAGCGCCTCGATCGGGGCATCGCGCAACGCCGATGGCGAGGACGCCCGTCGTAGACTGCCTGTGGCAGGAGTTCCTGTACTGGGCAGCGGCGCGGGCGCAGCCCGAGGAGTGGAGGGTTGGGTCGCATGCCTCGTGACCTGCCGCTCTCGAACGGCCGGTTGCTCGTGGCGTTCGGTCGCGACTACCTCATCCAAGACATCTACTTCCCGCACGTCGGGAAAGAGAACCACGCGACCGGGCATCCGTTCCGATTCGGGGTGTGGACGGAGGGAGCGTTCAGCTGGCTGGGCCCAGAGTGGGAGCTCGACCGGCACTACAGCGCCGATTCCATGGTCACTGAGGTGCGCGCCCGGAACGGGGCGCTGGGCGTGGAGCTCGTGTGCCACGACGCCGTTGATTTCTACGAAAATGTGCTCGTCCGCCATCTCCAGGTCACCAATCTGCAGGACCGCGCGCGGGAGATCCGGCTGTTCTTTCATCACGACTTCCAC
>DATLKW010000404.1:0-8351 GCA_035538175.1 Gemmatimonadales bacterium
GCGTGGCGCTTCGGCATCGACGCCACCAACATCTGGTGGTTCTTCACCGTGTTCGGAGGGGTGGGGGTGCTGATGCGCGCGCTGGTGGTCGGCCCCGTGAACGATCGCTTGGGGGAGGTCCGCACGATGCGCCTCGGGGCCGCGCTCTATGCGTTGGGCTACGCGCTCGTCCCGCTCGCGTCCTCCGTGCCCTCCTTCCTCGTCGCGCAGGTCTTCCTGCCGCTCGGCACGGCTCTCTTGTTCCCGGCGACCTCCGCGCTCGTGAGCCATCGCACCGACGAGCACGAGTTCGGCTTGGTCATGGGCGTGCAGCAGGCCCTCCGCGGAGTCGCGAGCGTCCTGGGCCCCATTTGGGCCGGGCTTGCCTACGAGCACCTCGGCCCCCGGGTGCCCTTCTTCGCGTGCGCCGCGATCATCACGCTCGCGCTCCTCATGGCCACGCGCGTGCCGCGGGGGGAGCCGGTTCCGGCGGCGGCGTAGGGTCGACCCGCTTATTTTCCTTCTCCCATGCTCGCCATCCTCATCACGCTCGTCGCGGCGACCCCGGCACGCCCGACCCCGAAGCCGCGCTTGGTCGTCGTCATCACCGTCGATCAGCTGCGCCCCGACTACCTCGAGCGCTACCATCGCCAGCTGCGGGGCGGATTGGCCATGCTCCTCAAACACGGCGCGGTGTTCACGGAGGCCTACCAGGACCACGCCGTCACCGAGACCGCCCCGGGACACGCGACCATCCTCTCGGGACGCATCCCCGCCCACACGGGCATCGTCCGCAACCTGGCCGGCGTCCAGGACTCGAGCGCCCCACTCATCGACGGCACCCAGGGGCCGGGGGCGTCACCGGCGCGGTTCCGCGGCACGGCGCTGTTCGACTGGCTGAAAGCGGCCCAGCCCGGCGCCCGCGCCTTGTCGGTGTCGGGCAAGGACCGCGGCGCCATCCTGCCGATCGGGCGCGCGAAAGAGCAGGTCTATTGGTACGCTGGCGGCAAGTTCACGACGAGTCGCTATTACGCTGATTCGCTGCCCGCGTGGGTCCGAGGCTTCAATGCCGAGCGGATTCCGTTTCATGCCGCGAGTACGCTCTGGACCCTGCTGCTCCCCGAGCGGGAGTACCCCGAGCTCGACAGCGTCCCCTACGAGCACCTGGGCCACGACGTCGTCTTTCCGCACCGCCTCCCCCCCGACAGTGCGACTGCCGCGCTCGCGTTGGTCGAGACGCCCACCCTCGACTCTCTGACGCTCGCCTTCGCGCTCGAGGGCACGCGGGCCCTCCGGCTCGGCGTGCGCGGCGCGACCGACCTGCTCGCCGTCAGCCTCTCGGCCACCGACTACATCGGCCACGCCTACGGCCCCGATTCGCGCGAGATCCACGATCAGGTGCTGCACCTGGATCGCTATCTCAGTCGGTTCTTCGATCAGCTGTTCGTGCGCTACGGCAGCGGCAACGTGCTCATCGTGCTCACCGCCGACCACGGCGTCACGCCGTTCCCCGAGCGATCCCGCGTCCTGGGCCACAGCGGCGCGGTCCGGGTCGAGGCCGATACGACCATTCAGGCCGTCAACGCGGCGCTTGATGAGCGCGCCGGCGGCGCCGGCTGGCTCGCGTTTGAAAGCGGCATGGTGCTCCTCCCCGAGCGCCCGCGGCTCGCCGCCCACGGCGTGAACGTGGACAGCGTCGTGAGCGACCTGGCCGCACGGCTGCGCGCGCTCCCGGGCGTCGCTCGTGTGGACCGGCCGGCCGACCTCGCCCAGGCCGACAGCGCTGACCCCATGGTGCGTCGCTGGCGCCACCAGCTCACGTCCGATGCCGGGGTCGAGCTCGTCGCGACTCTCAAACCGTACTGCATCTGGAGCGTGCCCAACGTCCCGATCGCCATGCACGGCCAGCCCACCGATCTCGACGCCCACGTCCCCCTCCTCTTCTGGGGACCGGGCGTGCAGCGCGGCGTGCATCAGGAGCGCGTGCGCACGGTGGACATCGCGCCGACCCTCGCGCGGCTGCTCGAGCTCACGCCCGCGGAGCCGCTCGACGGCCACGTGCTCGAGGACGTGTTCCCATGACCCAGAAGCTCACGGCCGAGCAGGTCCGGCGGATGGAAGAGGTCCAGGACTTTCAGCGCACCGCCGACCGCCTGAGGCACCTCGTGAAGGAGCTCGAGGCGAACCGCGCCGGTCAGACCCGCATCATCCAGCAGCTCTGCGAGACCATCGCCAAAGAGGCGTCGCAGATGCGGCAGCGCGCCCTGACGTCGAATGTCGGGACCATCGCGGACGTCGCGGGCACGATGTCGGTCATGGCCGCGCGCGGCGGCGGCGTCCTGATGAAGATCCGGGCCCTCGGGGACGCCGTGAACAACCTCGATATCCAGCTCGAGGCGGCGCTGAAACACGCGCTCGCCCCTCCTCCCCCGGGGCCCGGGCGGAAGGGGTGATGGTGGCTCCGCCCGCCATTCGCTGCACCGGGCTCGCGAAGCGCTACGGCGACGTCGTCGCGGTGGCGGGCTTGGACTTGGCCATCGCGGCGGGCGAGTGCTTCGGCCTGCTCGGGCCCAACGGTGCCGGCAAGACCACGACGATCGAGATCCTCGAAGGGCTCACCGCGCCCGATGCGGGCGAGGTGGCGGTCCTGGGGCTCGGCTGGACGGCACCGGCCGAGGCCCGCGCGCTGCGCGAGCGCCTGGGCATCCAGCTGCAGGACACCCAGCTCGCCGACAAGCTCACGGTCGAAGAGACGGTGCGCTTGTTCCGGAGCTTCTACCGCGCCCAACACCCCGTGGACGAGGTGCTCGCGACGGTCGGCCTCGAAGAGAAACGCCACGCGTGGGTGGGGAAGCTCTCGGGCGGCCAGAAGCAGCGGCTCGCGGTCGCGTGCGCCCTCGTGTCCCGGCCCGAGCTCCTGTTCCTCGACGAGCCGACGACGGGCCTCGATCCCCAGTCGCGGCGTCAGCTCTGGGAGGTCATCCGGCAATTCCGCGCGGGCGGCGGCACGGTCCTCCTGACCACGCACTACATGGAAGAGGCCGAGCGCCTCTGCGACCGCGTCGCGGTCATGGACCACGGACGGATCATCGCCCTCGGTACCCCCCGCGCCCTCATCGCGTCCCTCGGGGCCGAACACGTCGTGGAGTTTGCGCTCGCGGACGGGGCGGCCCGGGCGCCGCAGCCGCCGGAGCTCGCCGCGCTTCCGGGCGTGCGCGCTGTCCGCGTGGGGTCGGACCGCGTCGCGCTCACGGTCGCCGAGGTGCACCGCGCCGTGCCCGCGTTGCTCGCCCTGCTCGAACGGCGCGGCGCGGAGCTCTCGCTCCTCGACACACACCACGCCACCCTCGAAGACGTGTTCGTGTCCCTCACGGGCCGGCAGCTGCGCGATGCGTGACCATCCGCTCGTGCAGCTGACCCTCACGCGGCTGCGTGAATTCTACCGCGAGCCCGAGGCGATCTTCTGGGTGTTCGGCTTCCCCATCGTCCTGGCGTTCGCGCTCGGCATCGCGTTCCGCTCGCGCGGCCCCGGCGAGCTCCGCGTGGCGGTGATGCGGGGCCCGGGGGACTCGGGCCTCGCCACGGTGCTCGCACGCGCCCCCGGACTCGGGGCCGCCGTGCTCGACAGCGCGGAGGCCCGGCGCCAGCTCCGGATCGGCCGCGTGGCCCTCGTCGTCGTGCCGGGCGATCCGCTCGTCTATCGCTACGACTCGACCCGCACCGAGGGCCGCCTCGCCCGCCTCGCGGCCGATGCGGCCGTGCAACGCGCCCGCGGCCGGACCGACCCGGCCCGCGTCGCCGACCAGCCCGGCACCGAGCCGGGCTCGCGCTACATCGATTTCCTCATCCCCGGCCTCCTCGGCATGAACCTCATGGGCTCGGGGTTGTGGGGCGTGGGCTTCGCCGTCGTCCAGGCACGCACCAAGAAACTCCTCAAGCGCTTCATGGCGACGCCGATGCGCCGGAGCCACTACCTGCTCGCCTTCGTCCTGTCGCGGCTCGTGTTCCTGTTCGTCGAGGTCGCAGCCCTCGTGGGCTTCGCGTGGTGGATATTCGACGTCGGGGTGCGAGGCTCGATCGGGGCGCTCGCTGCCATCACCATCTTCGGCGCCCTGGCCTTTTCGGGAATCGGTATGCTGGTGGCGAGCCGTGCGCGCACCATCGAAGCCGTGTCAGGCCTCATGAACCTCGTCATGCTGCCGATGTGGATCATGTCGGGCACGTTCTTCTCCTACGCCCGCTTTCCGGACGCGCTGCAGCCCTTCGTGAAAGCCTTGCCCCTCACCGCGCTGAACGACGCTCTCCGCGCGGTGATGATCGATGGCCTCCCGCTCGCGCGCCTCGAGGCGCCGCTCGCGATCGTGGGCGGCTGGGGCCTCGCCTGCTTCGTCACCGCCCTGGCGATCTTCCGCTGGCGCTAGCGGGCGCCCGGGCCCTACTCGCCGCGGAGCACGGCGAGCAGCCGCCGCCACCGCCCGCGGGAGCGACGTAGCGCCTCGCTGAAGGCCGCGGCCGTGGGGTAGCGGGCGGCGGGATCGCTCGCGAGCGCGCGGCGCAACACGTCGTCGAGCTCCCGCGGCACGTCGGGCCGGGAGGCGTGCAGCGGCGCCAGGTCGTCGGTCGTCTGGCGTGCCAGGATCGCCTCGGGCGTGTACCCCTCGAACGGGGGCCGGCCGCTCAACGCGAAGTACGCGGCCGCGGCGAGCGAGTAGAGATCGGCCCGCTGATCCACCCGCTCCCCCAACAGCTGCTCCGGCGCCGCGAACTGCGGCGTGCCTGAGCGCGACGTGGCGCCGCCGAAGCGCCCGTCCCCACGCAGCGCCAACGCCAGGCCGAAATCGGTGATGCGCACCCGCCCGTCGAGCCCGATCAGGAGGTTCTCGGGCTTCAAGTCCCGATGCACGAGCCCCAGCGCATGCGCTTGCGCCAGCGCGGAGAGCGCCTGCTCGAGCAACCGCACCACCTGATCGACCGGGAGCCGGCCGCGCTGCTCGACGAGCTGCGCCAGGTTCGAGCCGGAGACGAGCTCCATCGTGTACCACTGCAAGCCCGCCCGCCCCATGATGTCGTAGATGCTCACGATGTTCGGGTGCCGCAACCGCGCCGCGAGCTGTGCTTCGCGACGGAACCGCTCCGTCACCGCCGCGTCGGCCGTGAGCGCGGGATGGAGCACCTTGATCGCCACGTCGCGCTCGAGGCCGAGATCCCGCGCCCGATACACACGGCCGAAGCCGCCCGTCCCGAGCTCCTCGAGCAGCTCGTAGTCGTCTCCGAGCGCGCGCCGCAACCGACCCTCGAACCCCGCCTCGGTGAGCTGCGGTGCCGCGGCCGGCTCCTGGAACACCCCGGCGTCGCTCACGAAGTCCTCGAGCATCTCGGTGGCCGTGAAGTAGCGGCGCGCCGGCGCCCCCTGGAGCGCGCGCAGGAGCACCCGCTCGAGCGCCGCCGGCACGGCGGGCCGGAGCTGGCGCGGCGGCGTCAGCTGCGCGGGATCGAGGGCGGGCTCCTGACCGGTCAACACGTAGTAGACCAGGGCGGCCACCGCATACACGTCGCTCGCGGGCTCCCCGGGCTCCCCGGCGCGCACCTCCGGCGCGAGAAACGCTCCGCCCGTGCCGCGCTCCGCGGTCGGGACAGCGGGGAGGCACCAGTTGGCATAGCGGAGATCCGTGACTACCGCGCGCCCCGAGATCTCGAGCATCAGGGTGGTCGGCACGATGCGGCGCAGGATGATGCCGCGCGCGTGCGCGTGCTCCGCGGCGCCCAACAGGTCCCGCACCAACGTGTGCGCGGTGGGGATCGGCCGCGGCCCCCGCCGCAGCGCGTCCCGGAGACTCTCGCCCTCTACCCAGTTCGTGGTGCGATAGGCGAAGGCCGCGAGGACCCCGGCCGAGTACACGTGCCGGATCGCCGGATGATCGAGGGCGGCGAGGGTCTCGGTCTCGCGCAAGAACCACGCCCGCCCGGGCGCTTCGGGCGCAAGGTGCACGTGCAGCGCCACGTGCCGCTTGAGGAGGCGATCCCACGCCCGATAGACTGCCCGCTCGTCGCTCGCCGCCACTAGCCGGTCGAGCCGAAACGCCGTCTCGAGCGGCCGCGCGAGCTCGGCGAGCTCCGCGGCGGACGGGAGAGGGGCGCTCATACGCTCCTCCACCCTAGCGCACCGGCACGGCCACCGCCGCCCAGCCGCGCGCCCCCGACTGTGCGGCGTGAAACCGCGCATCCCACAGCCACACGCGGCGCTCGGGGCCGCTCGTATCGAGCGCAGCGCTCAGCACCCGGGCGAACGCGGCGAGGGCGCGCCCGTTCGGGGTCGCGAGCGCCCGACGCACCGCCGGCGCGTCCAAGTGGCGCGCGATCGCCCATCCGGTCCCCGCGACGCTCTCGGGCGAGACCGCGAGGCGGTCCCACGTGAAGGGCCGACCCGCGACGGTGAGCGCGACGCCACTGGCCGCGGGCCCGAACCGGGCGAGCGCAGCCGCCCGCGCCCTCCGCTTGGCCACCACGCTCGCGCCGCCTTGCGCTCCGGCATAGCCCGCAAGGAGAAGCAGGCCGTACACCGCAGCGCGCCGCCGCCCGGCGACCCCGAACCAGTGTCGCGTCCAGCCGATCAGTGCGACCACCACTCCCGCCACCAACCCCACCCGCACCCACCACACCACGAGCTCCCCCCCGAGCCAGAACACGAGCGTCGTCACTCCGACGAAGCCGAGGAGGAAGACGAGCGCCGGCGCCCAGTGGCGCTCCGCCCCCCACGCCAGCGCCACAAGCGGCACCAGCCAGAAAAACGGATCGACGATCGCCACCCAATCGGCATAGTACCAGCGCGCACTCCAGGGCAGGAACGGCCGCAGGCCGTAGGAGCCTTGCCAGTCGAGGTAGAGATGGCTCAGCACGGCTGCCGCCACACACGCCGTGATGGCGCGCCAGGCCTCGGCGGGGCGTGCCGGCCGGTCGCTCGCGACGCGCGCCACGAGCCCCACGATCGCGGCGAGCACTACGATTTCGACCAGCGCGCCCAGGAACGAGTGCGTGATGCCGCGATGCGCGTCGAGGCAGCGGGCGTCGACGTGCAGGCGCCAACATCCGGGGGCGACCAGGATTTCCGCCCCGTCGGGTGCGTTGGCCGCGATCGCGCCGACGAGCACTGGGTAGGGCAGGCGACCGTCGCCGACCGCCCGACCGAGCGCCGCGCCGACGAGCGTGTGCGCGAGATTGTCCATGCGCTACTCCAAGCTACCCTCCCCGGACCACGAACCGTCCCCCCGCGCCGGCTGGGCGCTCTAGCCGGGCCCGCCGTCGGCGCCTAGTTTTCCCCCCCCAGTCCGCCGACAAGAGAGGATCCCGTCGCCTACCAGCCCCTACCCGATCGCCGGGTCCGCGGCGAGCGGCGCCAATTGGACGACCGGCGCTCGGGCGTGGACCGTCGCTTCCACGCCGGGCGGCGGCAGACGACCGTCCCCGTCGCCACCGAGCGACGCGCCGGCGGGGACCGCCGCACACGCAGCGAGCGCCGCCTCGCCCCCCGGCGCTCTCTCAGCCCACGCCGTCTCCTCCCCGACCGCCGCGCGAAGGCGTCCGCTCAGCCCGCCTAGCCCCCGATCGGCCGACCGGCAGTCCCGCCCCAATGCCGTACCTCAAGCTGATCGACACCGCCGCCCAGCTGGTCAGCGAGATCCGCGAGGCCTCGGCCCACCTGGGCCGCGACCCCCAGTGTCGCATCGTTCTCACCGGCCCCGCCGCCGGTGTCGTGTCGGCCGTCCACGCCGAGCTCACCTATACCGACGGTG
Source organism: Gemmatimonadales bacterium (assembly GCA_035538175.1). GTDB lineage: Bacteria > Gemmatimonadota > Gemmatimonadetes > Gemmatimonadales > GWC2-71-9 > AG41. The sequence continues at coordinate 7,770 of DATLKW010000404.1, forward strand.
TCTGGCGACTCGCAGACCTGGGAAGCCGCAACGGCACGTACCTGAACGGGCGCCCGGTCGACACGCCCACCCCGCTCAAGGTGGGGGACGTCATCGGATTCGGCGAGTCGGGTCCGCGCCTGTCGGTCGCCGCGGTCACGGAAGGGGTGGCGGCGACGGTGCCCGAGTACCCGGGGCTCCCGGTGTCCCCCGCACCGCCGGACGCAGAACGCGCCTATGCGGTCACGCTGCTCGATGCCGGCACCGGCCACCGCTACGAGGCGCGCGGCACGAGGATCCGCTTCGGACGCGGACACGAGTGTGAGGTCCAGGTACTCGGAGCCTCAGAGACGATCGTGTCCCGCATCCACGCCGAGCTGAGCGTCGACCCGGCTGGCGCGCTCGCGATGAGCGACGCCGGCTCGCGCCACGGCACGTTCGTGAACGGCGAACGCGTGACCGCACCGCTCCCCGTCCGGCTGGGCGATCACATCATGCTCGGCCCGGGCGGACCCGTGCTGATCCTCGAAGGGCTCGGCACGGCGCCCCACCTTCCAGTGGCTCGGCGCGGGGCGCGCGGGGTAGGGGGGCCGGACGCGAGTG
>DATLKW010000405.1:0-8157 GCA_035538175.1 Gemmatimonadales bacterium
ACCCCCAGCGGTAAGGACCGTCATGTTTCACGCCACGCGCCCGGGTTGGATCGAAGTAATTGCCGGCGTGATGTTCTCCGGGAAAAGCGAGGAGCTGGTGCGCCGGGTGCGGCGCGCGGTGATCGCCAGGAAGCGCGTCCAGGTGTTCAAGTCGCATCTTGACGCCCGCTATGCCGGCCTCTACGCCGTCAGCACCCACGACGGCGGTCTCGTCGATGCCGAACCCGTTGATTCAGCCGAGGCCGTGCTCCGCGCCCTCCGACCTGACACGGAGGTCGTGGCCGTCGACGAGGTGCAATTCCTCGATGACGGAGTCGTGACCGTCGCGAACAGCCTGGCTGACGATGGGGTGCGGGTGATGCTGGCCGGGATCGATATGGACTTCCGGGGCCTCCCGTTCGGGCCGATGCCGACGCTCCTCGCGATGGCAGAGATCGTGGACAAGCTGCAGGCGATTTGCGTGGTGTGTGGTGGCCCGGCGAGCCGCAACCAGCGCCTCGTCAACGGAAAGCCGGCGTTGTGGGACAGTCCCACCATCATGGTCGGGGGTCGCGAGTCCTACGAGGCCCGCTGCCGCCACTGTCACAAGGTGCCGAAGGTGGATGAGGACCAGACGGCGCTGCTCTGATTGCGCGGGTCGGCGGGCGCCGGGCGCCGGCGCCCATGCTCACCCGTGCGCTCCTCCTCGGACGGGCCTCCCGGCAGCATGCTGAACGTCGCCCTCACCGGCAACATCGCTGCCGGCAAGTCGACGGTGGTGGGCCACTTCCAGCGGTGGGGGGCGACGATCATCGATGCCGACCGCTTGGCACGCGAGGCCCAGGCGCCCGGGGGCCAGGTGCTCGCCGCGATCGCGGGCCGGTTTGGGGCCGACGTGCTCGCCCCGAACGGCACGCTCGACCGAGCGGCGCTCCGGGGCAAGGTAATGGGCGACCAGGCGGCGCTCGACGCGCTGAACGCCATCGTACACCCCGCCGTCCGTCGCCGTCGTGAGGAACTGTTGCGCGAGGCCGCCACGCAAGGCGACGTGCTCGTCGTGAACGACATCCCCCTTCTCTTCGAAGTACTCGACCCCGCACAATTCGACGCCGTTGTCCTAGTCGACGCGGGCCCCGCGATTCGCCGCGCGCGCTTGCGCTCCGGGCGGGGGCTCTCCACCGAGGAAGCCGATCGGATGATTGCCGCCCAGATGCCGGTCGAGCGCAAACGGGGGCGCAGCGACTTTGTCATCGAGAACGAGGGGTCGCTCCGGACGCTCGAACACCGGGCGGCAAAGGTGTTCGAGGAATTGCGCCGTCGGGCGGCGCGCGCAGCCCTCGGGCGACCAGCCCGCGCCCTCGCCCTCGTGGGGCCGGACGCGAAGCACGGAGCGCTCGAAGCGATTGCCGCCCGTTACGCCGACGCGGGACTCGCCGTGCGCCCCGTCAAGGGGACGCCCGCGGCAATCGGAAAGCTGTACGAGCGCCCCGAAAACCAGCCCGATGCGGTCGTCGCGAGCGAAGCGGCGGCGCGGGTTGTCGAGGCAGCCTGGTTACGCGCGGGGAGACCGGGCGTGTGCGCCGCCCTCTCGAGCGACCCGGACCCCGTCGCCGTACGGCTCGATCTCCGGCCGTGGGGGCACGAGCGGGTGCGCTTGGTCGAGGCCGAAGGCGTGGGACTGGCACCGCGACCCGATCTGTTCCCATCCGGCAACCCATTGGCTTGACAGCGGTTCCGCGCCCCGGTAACCTTCGCCGCGACCCGGCACAAGCCCTCAACGCCGCGCGAGCGAGCCCGTAATGGCGAACGTCCCGCCCGACCTGCGCTACAGCGAAGACCACGAATACATCAAGCGCTCGGGCGACGGCGCGATCGTGCAAGTGGGGATCACGGACTACGCCCAGGGCGAGTTGGGAGACGTGGTGTACGTCGAGCTGCCCAAGCTGGGGGCCACCTTCGGGCGCCGGGACGTGTTCGGGACCATCGAAGCGGTGAAGGCGGTGTCCGATCTGTACGCGCCGGTGGCGGGCACGGTGACGGAGGTCAACGGCGCGCTCGACGCCGACCCGGCGCTGGTGAACCGCGATCCGTACGGCGCTGGATGGATGATCAAGCTCCGTGTGAAAGACCCCAAGGAGGTCGATCAGCTGCTCGACAGCAACGGGTACGCGAAGCACATCGGGCAGTAGCGTCTCCCCGTCCTCGATTCGCGCAGCCCTAGAAGGCCTGCGAACACCGGGAATGCTCGCGACTCTCCCCCCCGCTCACGCTCACGGGTTCGGCCCAACGCGGTTCGGCCCACGTTCGGGATGAAGCATCGGAGTCAGCCCTCCATGACGACGGGTCACCCTTCACTCGCTCCCGCTGATCGGTTCGTCACGCGTCACATCGGTCCCAGTCCCGACGAGACGCAGGCCATGGCCGCGGCGCTGGGCTATGCCTCGCTCGACGCATTCATCGATGCCGTCGTTCCCGCGGACATCCGCCTCCGGCACGCGCTCCGGCTCCCGGCGGAGCGCACCGAGCGCGAGGTCCTCCAGGCGGCGCGCGGCCTCGCCGCCCAGAACGAGGTGTACCGCTCGTTCATCGGCTTGGGGTACCACCACACGGTCACGCCGCAAGTGATCCAACGCAACGTGCTCGAGAATCCCGGGTGGTACACGGCGTACACCCCGTATCAGCCCGAAATCGCGCAAGGCCGGCTCGAGGCACTGCTCAACTTCCAGACGATGGTCGCGGATCTGACCGGGCTGCCGATCGCGAACGCGTCGCTCCTCGATGAAGCGACGGCGGCCGCCGAGGCGATGCATCTCACGGAGGCGGCGACGACGCTCCCCGCCGGGGTCACGCCGACGTTCCTCGTCGCCGAGGGGTGCCACCCGCAGACCATCGCCGTCGTGCGGACGCGCGCGGAGGCGCGTGGCGTCGACATCGTCGTCGCCGACCCCCACACGTTCGAGTTTCGGCCGGGCGTGATCGGAGCGCTCGTGCAGTATCCCACCACCGAGGGGAAGCTCGAGGATTACCGCGCGGTGTGCACCAAGGCGCACGCCGCGGGTGCTCTCGTGACGGCGGCCACGGATCTGCTCGCGCTCGCGCTGCTCACGCCCCCCGGCGAGTGGGGTGCCGACATCGCCGTCGGCAACTCACAGCGCTTCGGCGTGCCGATGGGGTATGGCGGTCCGCACGCCGCGTTCTTCGCCACCCGGGAGGCGTACCGCCGGCATGTGCCGGGGCGTCTAATTGGCGTCTCGCGCGATGCGGCCGGTCGCCCGGCGCTGCGCATGGCGCTGCAGACTCGGGAGCAGCACATCCGACGGGAGAAGGCCACCTCGAACATCTGCACGGCGCAGGTCCTCCTGGCCGTGATGGCCGGCATGTACGCCGTGTACCACGGGCCCGAGGGGTTGCGCCGGATCGCCGAGCGCGTGCACACGCTCGCAGTCCTCTTGGCGCGCGCGATCACCCGCTTGGGGTACCGCGTCGGGCACGCCTCCTTCTTCGACACGGTGAGTGTTGACGTCGAGGCGTCGATGCTGCCGCGGCTCGTCGAGGCAGCCCGCGCTCACCGGCTCAATCTGCGGGTCACGTCGCCCACCCGGATCGGAATCGCGCTCGACGAGGCGACGACCCCGGGCGACCTCGCCGACCTGGTCGGGGTCTTCTCGCTCGACCGGGAGCCGCCGGCCGCGCTCGACGATCCCGGAGGCACGGCGGACGTCGCCATCCCCGCATCGTTACGCCGCACCTCTCCCTATCTCACGCATCCCGTGTTCCATCGGTATCGCTCGGAGACGGAGATGCTGCGCTACATTAAGCGGCTCGAGGCGCGCGACCTGTCGCTCACGTCCGCAATGATCCCGCTCGGCTCGTGTACGATGAAGCTCAACGCGACGACCGAGCTGGTGCCGTTGTCGTGGCGGGAGTTCAATCGCCTGCACCCGTTCGTGCCTCGCGAGCAGGCCACGGGCTACCGCACGCTGTTCCGTCAGCTCGAGGACATGCTGGCGGAGATCACCGGCTTTGCGAAGGTCTCGCTGCAGCCCAACGCGGGGGCTCAGGGCGAATTCACCGGCCTGCTCGTGATCCGCGCCTACCATCGCGCGCGCGGCGATGGCGCGCGGCGGGTGTGCCTGATTCCGACCTCGGCCCACGGCACCAATCCCGCCAGCGCCGTGATGGCCGGCCTCCAGGTGGTGCCGGTGCAGACGGACGGGGGCGGGGCGATTGACGTAGCCGACCTCCGCGCCAAGACGGCCGCCCACGCCACCACGCTCGCCGCGTTGATGGTCACTTACCCTTCTACGACCGGCATCTTCGAGACGACGATCCGGGAGATCTGCGACATCGTCCATACGCATGGCGGCCAGGTCTACTTGGACGGGGCGAACATGAACGCGATGGTCGGCCTCGCCCGGCCCGCCGACATCGGGGCCGACGTCTGCCACCTGAATCTCCACAAGACGTTCTGCATTCCCCACGGCGGTGGCGGTCCAGGGATGGGGCCGATCTGTGTGGCGGCGCACCTCGCACCGTTCCTGCCCGACCACCCCGTGGTCCCGCTCGGCAACGAGCAGCCGTGCGGCACGGTGGCCGCGGCCCCCTGGGGGAGCGCCTGGATTTTGCCCATCTCCTGGGCCTATATCGCCCTGATGGGACCCGAGGGACTCGCCCATGCGACCAAGGTGGCCATCCTCAATGCCAACTACGTCGCGCGTCGGCTCGCCCAGGGGTATTCCCTCCTTTATACCGGTCAACACGGGCTCGTCGCGCACGAATGCATCATCGACTGTCGTCCCTTCAAGGCCTCCGCCGGCATCGAGGTGGAGGACATCGCCAAGCGGCTCATCGATTACGGCTTCCACCCGCCGACGGTGTCGTTTCCGGTGACGGGCACCCTGATGATCGAACCGACCGAGAGCGAGTCCAAAGAGGAACTCGACCGGTTCTGCGACGCGCTCCTCGCGATCCGCGGGGAGATCCGCGAGATCGAGCAGGGCAAGCAGCCGCGGGGGAACAATCTCCTCGCTCACGCGCCCCACACTCTGGAGGCCGTGATCGCCGATGGGTGGGATCGGCCCTACGGGCGCGAGCGGGCGGCGTTTCCGGCCGCGTGGACGCGTGAGCACAAGGTCTGGCCCGCGGTAAGCCGGCTGGACGGCGCGTACGGCGACCGGAACCTCGTGTGCGTGTGTCCGCCGGTGGAAGCGTACGCCCTTGCCGCTGATTGAGGCGCCGGTCGCTGCGAGCGGCGGGCGGGAGACGCGTCGCCCCCCGGTGTCGACGCCGGTCTGGCAGGTGGTGGTTGAGCCGGACGGCCGCGCAGGTGCCGAGAATATGGCGGTGGATGCAGGCCTCCTCGCCGAGGCCGCGCGGACGGGGGCGGCGTTCTTGCGGCTCTACCGGTTCGCGCCCCCCTGTCTCTCGTTTGGCCGGAACGAGGCCGCGCTGGCCACCTACGACCGCGCGGCAATCGCGCGGTCGGGGATCGACGTCGTGCGCCGGCCGACGGGAGGGGGCGCGGTGTGGCACGAGCAGGACCTCACGTACGCCGTGGCGGCGCCGATCGCGGCGTTCGGCGGCCTCAGGCGTGCTTACCGCGCCATCCACGCGCGCCTCGCCGAGGCGCTCGCGGCGCTGGGCGCGCCGGTGACGCTCGCCTCGGAACGCTCGATCCCGAGCGTGGCGGCCCGTGGCGCCCCCTGCTTCGCCGTGCCGGCGGGGGGCGAGGTGCTCGTCTCGGGCCGGAAGATCGTCGGGTCCGCCCAGGTACGCGGCGGCGACGCGTTCCTGCAGCACGGCTCGGTGCTCCTCGCGGGATCCCAGGACGCGCTCGCCGCCTTCAGGCTCGTGGTGGAGGGAGCGCCCCCCTCGTTGGCGCTCCGAGCGACCTCGCTCGCCGCCGCCCTGGGTCGGGTCGTCACCTGGGTCGAGGTGGCCCGCGCCGTTGTTGCCGCCTGGGGCGCGGGGGCGACCCCGGTGGCGGTGGCGCCGCCCCCCGCCACGCGCGAGCCGTTTCCCGATCCCGCCTGGACCTGGCGCCGCTAGCGCGCCGGTGGAATTTTACGCGCCATGCGAAACATCCGATGGTTCTCGCGGCTCACCCCCGGTCTGGCGCTCGCCGCGTTGCTCGGCCTCACCGCCGGCTGCGCCCGCAAGGGCGGTTGCCTGGGTGAGTATTGCGGCACCCTGGTCATCGCGGCCGCTGGGGAGCCCGACATCCTACTGCCACCCTCGAGCGAGTTGGCGGTCAGCCGCGACGTCAGCGACCAGCTGTTCCTGAAGCTCGCGGACCTCGGGCCCTCAGGAAACACGATCGGCGACGAAGACTTCCAGCCGCAGCTCGCCGAACGGTGGGAATGGGACACGCCGACCACCCTCGTGTTTCACCTCGATCCCCGGGCGCGCTGGCAGGACGGCCCGGCGGTGCGGGCGGCGGACGTCGCCTTCAGCTATGACGTCTATACCGATTCGCTGGTCGCCTCATCCGTCCGGCCGGCGTTACGGCAGATCGCGGCGGTCACCACGCGCGATTCGCTCACCGTGGTGTTTCGCTTCCGACAGCGGTATCCCGAGATGTTTTATGACGCGACGTACCACATGCGCATCGTGCCGTCGCATTTGTTGCGCGACGTACCGCGCAGTCAATGGCGCAATGCCGCGTTCGGACGCGCGCCGGTCGGGGACGGTCCGTACCGCTTCGTCGCGTGGCGGACGGGGCAGAGCATCGAGCTCGTCGCCGACTCGACGTTCTTCCTCGGCCGCCCGCACATCCGTCGCGTCTTCTGGCGATTCGCGTCCGACCAACCGGGGGCCGTGACCCAGCTGCTCGCGGGGGACGCCGACGCGGTGGAAGTGCTCGTCACACCCGACAACGTCCAGCGCGCCTGTGCCGACGCGCGGCTCGCCTGCTACCCATACAAGGGGGCCGTCTACGGCTACCTCGGGTTCAACCTCACCGCGCCCGGGGACACGGCCCAGCCGCACCCGTTGTTCGGGGACCGCGAGCTCCGGCGCGCCCTCGCCATGGGCGTTGACCGCGAGCGCCTCTTGCACAACGTCTTCGGCGATCTCGCCAAAGTACCGCCCGGGCCGATGTCCCAGCTCTACTGGATCTGGGATCCCGAAACGCGGGAGCTGCCCCACGACAGCGCTCGCGCGGCTCGCCAGCTCGCGCGGCTCGGCTGGATCGACTCGGCTGGGACGGGCGTGCGGGCGCACGCGGGCCAACCGCTCGCGTTCCGGGTGCTCCTCCCCACGACCAGCGGTGTGCGCCGCCAGTACGGCCGGCTCCTGCAGGAGCAATTCCGGACGATCGGCGTCGACGTGCAGCTCGACGAGGTGGACTTCAGCGTCTTCGCCGAGCGGTCGCGCACCGGTCGGTTTGACGCCCTGCTCCAAACGTGGAACACCGATCCGACCCCGTCGTCGGGTATCGCTCAGACGTGGACCCGCGGGGGGTTCGGGCGCTCGAACTACCTCCACTACGAAAACCCCGCGTTCGACCGGCTGGTCGATCACGCGGTGGCGACGGCGACGAGCCGCGCGGACGCCAAGCGGAGCTGGCGGACCGCGATCGAGCAACTGAACCAAGATGCGCCCGCGATCTTCCTGTTCGCGACGCAGAACGTCGCTGCCCTCCACAAACGCGTCGCCGACGTGCGCATCCGGCCGGACTCCTGGCTCGCCTGGCTCCACACCTGGCGCATTCCGCCTGATCTCCTGACGGATCGAGACCGCGTGGAGCGCTAGTGGCGGCGTGGCTGCTGCGGCGGCTGCTCGCGTCGATCGGGATCGTGTTCGCGGTCGTCACGCTCACCTTCTTCGTCGTACACCTCGCTCACGGGACGCCCTGCTCGGAGGGCGAGCGCCCGCTTCCCCCCGAGGTCTGTGAGCGGCTGTGCGCCGCGTACGGCTGCCACCAACCGCTGGCGGTCCAATACGCGAAGTACCTCGCCGCGCTCGCGCGCGGTGAACTCGGCGAGTCCTTCGGGCACCACCGCCCCGTGGTCGCGGTCCTCGCCGACGCGATTCCTAATACCTTCGCCCTCGGGCTCGCCGCCCTCGTCATCGACTTCGGCCTCGGCCTCGTCCTCGGCGTCTACCTGGCGGTGCGGGAGCGCCGCTTCAGCGACCTCGCGCTCGGGAATGCCGCCCTGTTTGTCGCCTCGGTGCCCA
>DATLKW010000406.1:0-9981 GCA_035538175.1 Gemmatimonadales bacterium
CGGCGTCTGGTCGCCCGAGGTCCGAGGCCTGCCGCGCGCGCTCCCCGTCGAGCCGTTGCGCGGCCAGATGGCGGCGGCGCCCTGGCCCGAGGGGTTGCCGCCGGCCATCCTTTATCACGACCACGGCTACGTGCTCGCCCGCGGCGGCGAGGCGTTGCTCGGCAGCACGATGGAACGGGCGGGGTACGACGCGCGCGTCACCAACGAGGGCCTCGCCCAGGTGTTCCGGGGCGCGGTGCGCCTGCTCCCCGCCCTGCTCACCCAACCCGTGCGGCGCGTCTGGGCCGGCCTCCGCCCCACGACACCGGACGGCCGACCCATCCTCGGGCGCGATCCCGACGTCGAGGGGTTGTGGTACGCGACGGGCCACGGGCGAAACGGCATCCTGCTCGCGGCGCTCACAGGCGAGATTATCGCCGATCTCCTTACGAGTGGTGCCACGGACGTGGACATCGCGGCCGTGGCGGTCGACCGGTTTGCCGTGACCCCTGGGGCGTAGGACGTCGTTTCCGTGTACCGCACGTGCGCGTTCTGCAACGGCAAGCTCGATGGCGATGGCGGGCCCTCGGGCCTCGGCGTGGGACGGCGGCTCGCCTTCGACGAGTGGAAGGGCCGGCTGTGGGTGATCTGCCCCCGCTGCGCCCGTTGGAACCTCGCGCCGCTCGACGAGCGGTTGGAGCGCATCGAGGCGCTTGCCCGCGCGGCGTCGGGGGGCCGCGTCGCCGCCGCGACCAACCAGGTGACGTTGATCCGGTGGGGCCGCTACGACTTCGTGCGAATCGGCCAGCCGCCGCGTCTCGAGTATGCCACGTGGCGCTACGGCGAGCGCCTGCGGACGCGACGGCGCGAGCAGCTCAAGTTCGTCGTGCCGGTGACGGTGGCGGCGCTCGGCCTCGCTGTCGCCGTGAACGTAGCGGCGGGCGGATCGGTCGGGTTGTTTTTCTGGAACGTCCCTAACCTCGCGCGGAAGCTGTACGTGGAACTGGTCGGGGGGCGCAGGATCGCGCTCGTCGAGGCCCCCATCTGCGAGCGCTGCGGCAGCGTGATGGCGTTGCGCGCGCGGCACCTCGAGCGGGCACGGGTGACGGCCACTCGGCAGCACGACGTGTCCGTGCTCGTCACCTGCCCGCAGTGCGGGGGAGAGGGCGCCCTCTTGACCGGGGCGGATGCGCACCTCGCCCTGCGCCGGGGCCTCACCTACCTGAACCTGGCGCGGAGTGGTAAGGGCCAACAGCGCGCCGAGGTCGCGGCCCATCTCGTCCAGGGTGCCGGCGGACCGGACGAGCTGATCCTGGACGTCGCGCGCCGCGATCTCACGCTGCGGAGCCTCGCGCCCGAGCGACGGCTCGCGCTCGAGATGGCGATCGACGAGCGCGCCGAGCTCGCCGTGCTCGAGCGGCAGTGGCAGGAGGCGGAGGAAATCGCCGAGATCGCCGACGGGCTGCTCACTACGGACCCGCGCGTGGACGAAGAGCTCCGGCAGTTGCACGACCGGCTGAAGGGAGGGGACAAGAGCGCGGGTTGACCGACCCGGTCACTGCCGAGCCCCGGGGGGCGAGTCCGACTCTGTTTGATCAACCGTCGGGTTGAAATTTCTCACTTCCTGCTACCCGACCCCGGCGGAACCCGCTATGTTACGGCGAGTTATGACCAGTCCTGCGGGGGCCGCTCCGCTCGTCCAACTTCGGCGCCGCCGACCCGTCGCACCGGTCGCTGAGCGCAAGCCGCCCTGGCTCAAGGTGCCGGCCCCGGGGGGCCCGACCTACCTTGCCCTCAAGCGGCTGATGCGGGACCGCGCGCTCCACACGGTGTGTGAGGAGGCGCACTGTCCCAACATCGGGGAATGCTGGGAGCACCGGGCGGCAACCTTCATGATTCTCGGCGCTGTGTGCACGCGCAATTGCGCCTATTGCGCCGTGACCCACGGGACGCCAGCAGCGCTCGACGAGGACGAGCCGGTTCGGCTCGCGGCCGCCGTGGAGGAGATGGGGCTTCGCCACGTGGTCATCACGTCCGTGGACCGCGACGACCTGCCCAATGGCGGCGCGGAGATCTTCGCGGCCGCGATCACCGAAATCCGGCGTCGCACCCCGGAAACCTCGGTCGAGGTGTTGATTCCCGACTTCAAGGGAAGCGAGCGCGCCCTCCGGCTCGTCGTCGACGCGCGGCCCGACATCTTGAACCACAACCTCGAGACGATCGAGCGGTTGTACCGCCTTGCCCGCCCGGGGGGCCGCTACGCACGGGCGCTGGAACTCTTGGGCCGGGCGAAGGTGCTCGATCCTGGTCTCTTTACCAAGTCCGGGATCATGTGCGGCCTCGGGGAGGACTGGGACGAGCTCGTGGGGGCGATGCGTGACGTTCGCGCGCAGGGGGTCGACATCCTGACCCTGGGTCAGTACCTCCGTCCCTCGCGCGATCACTTGCCGATCGCGCGTTACTACACGCCCGACGAGTTCGCTGAGCTTCGCCGTCTCGGCCGCGAGATGGGGTATCGTCACGTAGAAGCCGGCCCGCTAGTCCGCTCGAGCTACCACGCGTGGGAGCAAGTGGAGCGGGCGAGCGCCACTCCCTAGGGAAGGACCGTTCATGGCCACCGCTACCGTGCGCTCGACGGACGCGAGCGTCCAGACCGAGCTCGAGCGGCGCATGCTCCGCCAAATGCTCTTGATTCGGCGCTTCGAGGAGAAGGCCGCGGAGGGGTACGCCCTCGGCAAGATCGGGGGCTTCTGTCACCTCTATATCGGACAGGAGGCCGTGGCGGTGGGTTCGCTCGCCGCCTTGCGCGATGACGACTACGTCATCTCCTCGTACCGCGAGCACGGCCAGGCGCTCGCCCGGGGGATGTCGGCGAACGTCGTGATGGCCGAGCTCTACGGCAAGGCCACCGGGTGCTCGAGAGGCAAGGGAGGGTCGATGCACCTGTTCGACGTGGCCCGGCGGTTCATGGGCGGGCACGCGATTGTGGGGGGCCACGTCCCCCTCGCCGCAGGGATCGGGTTCGCGATCCGCTATCGCGGCGGGAGTCAGGTGTGCCTGTGTTATTTCGGCGAGGCGGCGGTGAACATCGGCGCCTTCCATGAATCCCTCAACATGGCTTCGGTCTACAAGCTCCCCGTCATCTTTTGCTGCGAGAACAACCGCTACGGCATGGGCACCGCCTTCGAGCGCGTGGCAGCCGTCACCGACGTGGTGGAGCACGCGTGCAGCTACGACATGGCGGCGGAGGTCGTCAACGGGATGGAGGCGCTCGCCGTTTACGAGGCGACACGGCGGGCGGTTGCCCGGGCGCGCGAGAGCAGTCATCCGACGCTCCTCGAGGTGCGCACGTATCGCTACATGGGTCATTCCATGTCGGACCCCCTGCACGGCGTGTACCGCACGAAGGAGGAGGTGGAGGAGCAGCGCAAGCGTGATCCCATTTCACAGCTCGCCGCGAAACTCAAGGACGACGGCGCCCTGGACGACGCGGGATTTGAGGCGCTTGATGCCGACGTGCGGGCCGAGGTCGAGGAATCCGCGCGCTTCGCGGATGCGAGCCCCGATCCCGAGCCCGGGGAACTGATGACGGACGTGCTGGCGGACTAATGGCCACCCTCACCTACCGCGATGCCCTGAACCAGGCGCTGCGCGAGGAAATGCAGCGCGACCCGAACGTCTTCCTGATGGGCGAGGAGGTCGGCGTCTATCAGGGTGCCTACAAGGTGAGTCGCGGCCTGCTTGAGGAGTTCGGACCCACGCGGGTCGTCGACACCCCGATCGCCGAGCTCGGCTTCGCGGGGATCGGCGTGGGCGCCGCCATGGCGGGGCTGCGCCCGGTGATCGAGTTCATGACGTGGAACTTCGCCGCGCTTGCGCTCGATCAGATCGTAAACTCCGCCGCGAAGATCCTCTACGAGTCTGGTGGCCAGATTCCTGTCCCGATCGTCTTCCGCGGGCCAAACGGCGCCGCTCTCCAGCTCGCCGCGCAACACTCCCAGGCGTGGGATGCCTGGCTCGCCCACATTCCCGGCATGAAGGTCGTGGCACCCGCCACGCCCGCGGACGCGAAGGGGCTCCTCAAATCCGCGATCCGAGACAACAATCCGGTCATCGTGCTCGAGGGGGAGATGTTGTATAACACGAAGGGGGAGGTCCCCGAGGGTGAGCACTTGGTCCCCATCGGCAAGGCGGAGGTGAAGCGGCCGGGGCGCGACGTGACCTTCATCTGCCACTCGAAGACCCTCTCGGTCGCCCTCAAGGCCGCCGAGCAGCTGGCCGAGCACGAGGGCGCGTCCGCCGAGGTGGTGGATCTCCGGTCCCTTCGTCCGCTCGACGAGGCGGCGATTCTCAGCTCGGTGGCCAATACCCACCGCGCCGTCGTGGTGGAGGAGGGGTGGCCGCACAGCGGCATCGGGGCGCAGGTGGTGGATGTGATCCAGCGTGACGCCTTCGACGAGCTCGACGCACCCGTGTTACGAGTGACGCAGGCGGACGTTCCGATGCCGTACAATAAGCAGCTCGAGCGTCTCGCCAAGCCCAGCCCCGAGCGCGTGGTCGCCGCCGCGCGCCGCGTCCTCTACCTCGACTGACCGTGGCCACCAGTGTTTTCATGGAAGCGCTCTCCCCCACCATGGAGGAGGGGCGCGTGGTGAAGTGGCACAAGCACGAAGGCGACGCGGTCAAAACGGGGGAGGTGCTCGCCGAGGTCGAGACCGACAAGGCGGTGATGGATTTAGTGGCGCGCGCCGACGGCGTCCTGCGCCGCGTCGCCGCAGCTGAGGGGCAAACGGTGGCCGTGGGCAGCGTGGTGGCGGTGATCGCGGCGCCCGGCGAGGGGGCCGGGGCGGGGTCAGAGGTGGCGGCGGGGGGGGCACTCGAGGGTCGAGCGAGCGGGGTGACGTCAGCGAAGGTCGCGCCGAGCGCCGGGCGGGATGCTGCGGGAACGGCGGGCGACGGGGCACCGGTGACCGGCGTGCGGACCCCGGTAGCGACTGCGGTCGCGGCTCCGGTGCCGCCTTCCACGGCTGAAGCCGGCGGCCAGAGCCGGGTAAAGGCCTCGCCCCTCGCGCGCCGCATCGCGCGCGACTCAGGCGTTGATCTCAAGCTCGTCGCGGGATCGGGACCCGGGGGGCGGGTGGTGCGGCGGGACTTGGAAGGGGCGGCACGAGCGCCGGCTCAAGGATCTCCGGCCCCCCCGGGCACCGTTGCGGCTGTCCCGTCGGCCCCCTCAGCCCCCGGGCGTCCTCCGGAGCCCGTGCGCCCCGGCGCGCCCTATGAGGACGTGTCGCTCACGCAGATCCGCAAGACGATTGCGAAGCGACTCGCCATGTCGCTCGGGCCGATCCCGCATTTCTTCCTCACGACCGAGGTGGACATGGAGCGAGCGGCCGAGGCGCGTGAGGCCCTGAACCACGAGCTCGGTGAGCACGGCAAGGTGTCGTTCAACGACATCATCCTCAAAGCTACGGCGCTCGCGCTCCGCAAGCACCGCGCGTGCAACGCGTGGTTCCAGGACGACCATATCCGCTACTGGAACGAAGTGCATCTCGGCATGGCGGTGGCGGTCGAGGATGGCCTGATCACACCGGTGCTTCGGAATGCCGACCTGAAGTCGCTTACCGAACTCGGGCGGGAGGCGAAGGAGCTCGCCGATCGGGCCCGCAGCCGCCGCCTCCAACCGACCGAGTACACGGGCGCGACGTTCTCGGTCTCGAACCTAGGGATGTTCGACATCGACGAGTTCACGGCCGTGATCAATCCGCCCGAGGCGGGCATCATCGCGGTCGGGTCGATTGGGGTGCGACCGACCGTCGTCGAGGGCGTGCTTGTCCCCCGCCGCCGGATGCGGATCACGATGAGCTGCGATCACCGTGTGATCGACGGCGCGACCGGTGCCGTGTTCCTGAAGACGCTCAAGCAGATGCTCGAGAATCCGCTCGCGATGCTGGCGTGACGCTCCCCGCGGCCCCTGGCCCGGCCACGGGCCCCGGCCCGCGCGGGAGGCCACGGTGCCCCCCTCAAGGAGAGGCCGGTGGCCAATCAATTTGACGTGATCGTGCTAGGCGGGGGCCCTGCGGGCTACGTCGCCGCCATCCGTTCGGCGCAGCTCGGCATGAGCACCGCCGTGGTCGAGAAGGACAAGTTGGGCGGGGTGTGCGTCAATATCGGCTGCATCCCGACGAAGGCGCTGCTTCACTCGGCCTATATCGCCGGCCTGCTGCGCGACGCGCGCGAGTTCGGGGTCGAGGTCGGGAGCGTCAAGACCGACTACGGCGTCGCCATGCAGCACTCGCGCAAGGTCAGCGATCAGAATTCGAAGGGCGTCGAATTCCTGATGAAGAAAAACAAGGTGACCGTCGTGAAGGGCACCGGGGTGCTCCAGCCGGGGCGCAAGATGAAAGTCGGGAGCGACGCCTACGAGGCGAAGAAAGCCGTGCTCATCGCGACGGGATCGCGTGTCAAGGGGCTGCCGCAGATCGGGCTCGAGATCAACAAGACGACGGTCATCTCCTCCGACGAGGCGTTGTTTCTCGCGCAGGCCCCGCCGTCCATGGCGATCATCGGGGCGGGTGCTGTGGGCATGGAGTTCGCCGACATCTTCAACGCTTTCGGCACGAAGGTGACACTGCTGGAGGCGCTGCCGCGGTTTCTGCCGCTCGAGGACACCGAGGCCTCGGACGCCCTCGCGAAGAGTTATAAGAAGCACGGCATCGAGGTCATCGCCGGTGCGAAGGTGAAGAAGGGCACGCCAGGTAAGGAGAAGGTGACGCTGGAGGTCGAGGCGAATGGCGCCACGCAGAAGTTCGACGTCGCCGTCGTGCTGATGGCAGCTGGTCGCGCCGTGAACACGGAGAACATCGGGTTGGCGGAGTGCGGCGTCCAAGTGAACGAGCGCGGGTTCATCAAAGTCGATGCCGGCCTGCAGACGACCGCCCCGGGTTACTACGCCATCGGCGACGTCGCCGGTCCTCCGATGCTCGCCCACAAGGGGATGCGCGAGGGGGTCTTTGTCACCGAGCGCCTCGCGGGCCAGAAATCGCATCCGATCAAGTATGACAACGTCCCGAGCGTCACCTATTGTCATCCCGAGGTAGCGAGCATTGGGCTCACGGAGGCACAGTGCAAGGAGCGCTCGCTCGACTACGTGGTCGGGCGCTTCCCGTTTTCCGCGAACGGCCGAGCCCGGGGCACGGGTGAGACGGAGGGCTTCGTGAAGATCATCCGGGACAAGCGGTACGGGGAGATTCTGGGCGCGCACATTGTCGGGGCGCACGCGTCCGAGTTGATCCACGAACTCGTCGTGGCCCGCGAGAACGAGTACACCGTGGAAGAGGTCGAGCTCGCGATCCATGCCCACCCAACCATGTCGGAGGCCGTGGCCCAGGCGGCGCTCGATTCGCTCGGCCGTGTCGTGGATCTGTGACGGCCCCCGCTCCCACGTCCGCCCCCGTTCCTGAAAAGGATCCCCTCGCCATTGGGCTCGGTGCGCTGGGGAGCGGCGTCGGGTTCGGGGGGACGTGCCTGACGATTGTGCTCTTGCTCGCGCGACTGCTTCAGCGGACCGAGATCAGCCGATACGGGGAGAGCGTGAGCGAGATCGACCCGATCTGGGGCACCGTAGGCGGGATGATCGTTGCGGTGTTCTTCAGCTGGCGGCGAAGTCACGCTCTCGACAACACCTGGCAGCGCGGAGTCATCAGTGCGTTGTCGGTGTTCGGGACGTTTTTCCTCGGCATTCTGGCCGTCCCGGTGTGGCACTTCCTGCGGTTGCCCGGCATGGCGCTCTTGACGGCAGGGAGTTGGGCACTCGGCGTCGCCGCCAGTCGCTGGGCGATCCGGGGGAGTGCCGCGTCGTGAGCCGGCGCACGCTCGCCGTCGTGACCGCGGGTATCGTCCCCTATGGCGAGGCGCTCGAATGGCAGCACGCGCTCGTCGGCGCGCGGATCGACGGGCGCCTCGAACAGGATGTCCTTCTCCTCCTCGAGCACCCGCCCGTGCTCACCCTCGGCCGGATGGCGCGCGCGACGCACCTCTTACGTCCGGAGGGCGTGGACGTGGTCGAGGTCGAGCGCGGCGGCGACGTGACCTTTCACGGACCGGGGCAACTCGTCGGGTATCCGATATTAGACTTGGCGGGTCATCGCCGGGATCTCCACTGGTATTTGCGCACGCTCGAACAGGCGCTCCTCGCGGCGCTCGGCCGGCTCGGCGTTCCTGCCGAGCGCCGGCCCAGCTACACGGGCGTTTGGACCCGCGACGGGGGCCGGAAGATCGCGAGCATCGGCGTCCACGTGAAGCAGTGGGTCACGTCCCACGGGTTCGCCCTGAACGTGACCACCGACCTGTCGCAGTTCGAGCGGATTGTCCCGTGCGGCATCGCGGGCGTCGAGATGACGTCGCTGGAGCGGGAGTTGGGCGGGGAGGGTGCGGTGCGGTGGGCCGAGGTCGTCCGGGCCGTGACGCGTGGCTTCGAGACGGCGTTTGGCGTCGAGGCGACACCGGGCGGCGAGCTCGCGGTCGCGATGCGTCCAGTCGCCGGGTTCGCGACGTACTGAGGATACTCCCGCTTCGAGCAATCCCTCGTGACCAAGGTCCGCGACGTCCGCGACACCCGGCTGCCTCCGGGCCAAGTGCTCACCACCAAGTGGCCCGTGCTCCACTACGGCAACGTTCCGCGGGTCGACCTCAAGACGTGGACATTCGAGGTGTCGGGGCTCGTGGACCGCCCGTTCACGCTCAGCTATGACGAGCTCCTCGCCTTGCCGCGGAAGACCGTCCAGTGTGACATCCATTGCGTGACGCGCTGGAGCCGGCTCGACAACGCGTTCGAGGGTGTGCCGGTGCAGCTGTTACTCGAACGGGCCGGCGTCCGGCCGGAGGCCCACTTCAGTCTCGTATCCGCCGAGCAAGGGTTCACGACCAACCTGCCGCTGGTCGATCTCGATCGGCCCGACAACCTGATCGCGATCAAGTGGAGCGGCGAGTGGCTCGCGCCCGAGCACGGTTGGCCCGCCCGGCTCCTCGTGCCGCACCTCTACCTCTGGAAGAGCGCGAAGTGGGTGCGCGGTCTCACGCTGCTCGATCAAGACGTCCCCGGCTTCTGGGAGCAGAACGGCTACCACATGCGGGGGGATCCCTGGACGGAAGAGCGCTACGGGGGGCGGGGGCTGACCAAGCACGACATCAACAGACTCCGGAACCTGAGCAAGAAGCCCGACGCGAGCGGCGACGGCAGCTAGACTCTGGCCGCAGGCGCTTGCCTTTCCGCACGCGACCACAAGCTCAAGGCCGATTGTTGCCGGGAACGGGCCGTGTTATCGACCGCGTCCCCCGACGCCCGCCGTGCCCAGGAGCTCGAAGAACCGCCGAAACACCCGGATGCCGTCCCAGAGCTGTTGCAGGTCGAGTTTCTCATTGGGTGCATGCAACCGATCATCTGGGAGGCCGATACCGGTGAGGATGACCGGGGCTCCCCCTTTTCCGAGGGCGGGGACCACGGGTATCGACCCGCCCGCCCGCGCTGCCACAGTGCCCCGTCCTACGACCTCCTTGAATGCCTGTTCGAGGAGCCTGAAGGCTGGGTGCGTCACCTTCACGGTCGCGGGATCCGCGCCGTGCAGGAATCGGACGCTCGCCTGGACGTAGCGGGGCGCGAGCTGCCTGACGGCGGCGGTGAGCTGGCGTTCCACGACGCTGAGCCGCTGATCCGGCACCAGTCGGAGACTCACCTTGGCGGTCGCCTCCGCCGGGATGACGGTCTTGGCGCCGTTGCCTGTAAACCCGCCGGTGATGCCGTGGATTTCGAACGTCGGTAGAGCCCACAGCCGCTCAAGCACCGAGTACCCCTTGAGCCCGGTCAGCGCCTTCGCCTGCACCCGATGCTTGAGGAACTCTCCCTCCTTGAACGGCAGCCGCTTCCACGTGGCGCGTTCGAGCTTGGAAGGCCGCTTGACCGCCCGGTAGAAGCCGGGCACCTGGATCTTGCCGTCGGGCGTCTTG
>DATLKW010000407.1:0-5337 GCA_035538175.1 Gemmatimonadales bacterium
AATACGAAGATGAGGATCAAGGGGGCGACCAAGATGACGACGAGCGCCAAGACGACGACGACGAACACCAACACGCAGAGCAGCACCGACAAGCCGAGCACCAGGAAGAAGAGGCGAGGACGAAAACGAACACCAACACGAAGACGAGGACAACGGCGACCTGGAAGAGCAGAGCGAGATGTTCATCAGCATCACCAGCGCCACCGAGGCCCCCCCCCGGGCCCCCAACCTGTCCACTTCGAAGGGGGTCACTCCAGTTGACCGCGGTCATTTGACGCTGATTTGACGGAAAATTGATAGTTTCGGGTCTCATTCGCGAAATTGCCGGGTCTCCTACGGGGAGGGTCGCTCCGAATGTCAGGGAAAATTTGACGGTGATTTGATAGTCCCTTCCTACTGTAGGTCCCTCGACCGGCGGGACCCTCTCGCCTAAACGGCGCGCGGCTCGGGTCCCCCCAGCGTGCAAACCGGTGCGCGCCAGAAAACGAGGGGCCATGACAGCGACGACCTCCCGCGGCAAATGGCTGGACCACGATCACCTTCTGACCGAGCTCGTACGCGACGCGCAGCGCGGCGGGCCTGGCGCGCTCGAGCGCCTCCTCGCCCGGCTCCGACCTTCGTTCATCGCCAGCTTCGCGCCCCGCGTGGATCGCGACACCGCCGAAGACCTGGCCCAGCTTGCCCTGATCCGGACCGCGCGCTCGCTCCGAGTGATCGACTCGCCACGAGCCCGCCCCTACCTCGTCACGCTCGTACGCAACCTCCTCCGATCCGAGCGCCAACGCCGGGCACGTGACGCGCGGCTACGCACGGCTCTCGCCGTAACAATCGACGAAATCGAACTCCACGCCTCGGACGAGCGGTGTCGCGACCTGATCCACGACCTCGACGCCGGCCTCGTGACCCTCTCGCCCAAACTGCACGACACTTTCCTCGCGAGCGTCGCCGGGATTCCGCCGTCCGTGCTCGCGGCGCGCGAGGGCGTCTCCGTGGAAGTGATCCGTGCCCGGATCCGCCGAGCGCGAACCCGTCTCAAGACCGCGCTCGCGATCGACCTGGAAAAGAGAGAGATCGGGCGAGGACGCCGTCACTCCCCCAGCGCTCAGGGGAAATGTCACACCAGCACCAATTCCGAAGTACTGAGAGATGCCAGGTCGCGAACGGCGCAGGGCAATCCGTCATCGCCTGCGCCGAGGGTGAGCGAGGAGCGGGTCACCTACTCTCCCCACCTCAAGACGGCCAGATGGAGGCGTGCAGTGGAGACGCGAGCCCAATACGGAGAGCAGTATCCGGAAATGATCGGCCGCTACTTGGGGCCACGGATCCTCAGTGCCTTCGCCGATGACGACGTCACGGAGATCTACGCGAATCCTCAAGACGGCGCCGTGCGGTTCGACACCCGCTCTCGCGGACGCGTCGCGAGCGGCGACCAGATGGATGCCCATCGGATCGAGATGTTCCTGAACGCGGTGGCCACACGCCTCGGCCTCACGCTCGGGACCGACCACCCGAGCGTCGAAGCAGAGCTCCCGGCCATACCCTTCCGCGGCAGCCGCCTCCAGGGGTTCGTGCCCCCCGTCACGCCCGCGCCCGCCTTCTCGATCCGGAAACCCCCGTCTGTCGTCTACTCGCTCGACGATTACCTCGCCGCAGGCGTCGTCTCCGAGGCACAGCGCGCCGAGTTCCGGCGCGCGGTGACCGAACACGAGAACATCCTCATCGCTGGCGGCACCAACACGGGGAAGACGACCCTCGCGAACGCCCTCCTGAAAGAGATCACCGAGCTCTTCCCAACCGAACGCATCGTCATCCTCGAGGACACGGTCGAGCTCCAGTGCGCGGCGCCCGACCACCTCGCCCTGCGCACCACCCCCACCGTGCCCCTCGCCCAGCTCGTGAAGAGCGCGCTGCGTACCAGCCCGACCCGCATCGTGGTCGGCGAAGTGCGAGGCAGCGAAGCCCTCGAGCTCCTGGACGCATGGGCCACAGGGCACCCGGGCGGCGTCGCCACAGTACACGCCTCCTCCGCCGAGGGCGCACTCCGGCGGCTCGACCGGCTCGCGCAGCGCGCCAACGTCCCCCCGCAATGCCACCTCGTCGCCGAGGCGATCCACCTGATCGCGGTGCTCGAAGGCTCTCACGCCCAGCGCCGCGTCACCGACTTGGCGCAAGTCGAAGGGATCGACCGGGACGGGGCCTTCATCCTGGACCGGCGCGTCACGACCAGACCCTCCCTAACGGGAGTAGCCACATGACTTCGCGGTTCCCCTTCCCTGGCACCCTCACCCGCTGTCTCCTCGCCGGCGCGGCGCTCGCCCTCGCCTCCGTGCTCCTTCCGCACGTCGCAGCCGCCGCGTCGGCGGGAGGCGGGGCCTCGATGCCGTGGACCGGGCCGCTCGAGAGCCTGTTGAACAACCTGAGCGGCCCCACCGCACGAGTCATGGGCGCCCTGGCGTTCGTCGTGGGCGGGGCGCTCTGGGCGTTCACACGGCACGAAGAGGGAGCGCGGCGCTTCGCCCAAGCGGTCGTCGGCATCGCGATTATGATCGGCGCCGCGAATATCGTGAGCGCCCTCGCCTTCGTCGGGGCGACGATATGAGTGCCGTCGCTCCCGAGACCGCCACAGGTCTGTCCGGAGACCGGACATCACGCGTGATTCACCCGGCGCTCTGGCGCCCGATCCTCTTCGCCGGCGCGGAGCCTGCCGTCGTCGTGCTCGAGGTGACGACCGCTTTCGCCCTCGTCTTCGGCGTGGGGCTTCACATCGCTACGGTCCTGCTCGCGGTCTTCTACGTGACCGTGGGGCACGCACTCATGGTCTGGGTCGCCAAGCATGACCCCCAGATGACTGCCCTCTACGTGCGGAGCCTCACCGGGCAGGACTTCTACCCTCCACACGCCAGCGTGCACGCCGCGCCGCCGCCGGTTCACCCCTCGATTCCGCCCGGGAGCTGAAGTGGATCTCTCCTCCCTCGCCATCGGAACGCTGGGCGGCGCCGCGGCCGCGCGCGCCTTCGCTTCTTTGCGCGAGCACCGGGCCGCCCCCCTGGGCCTCGCAGACCTACTGAATTGGGGCTTCATGGTGGGCGACGGCATCGTCCTCGAAAACGACGGCTCCCTCCTCGCCGGCTGGCGCTACCGCGGGCCCGACCTCTCGGCCGCGCTGCGCCAGGAGGAAGACGCGCTCTCCCAGCGCGTGAACGACGCCCTGCTCCCCCTCGTCGACGACTGGATGTTCCACGTCGACGCCATCCGCCGGCCCGCGCCGCCCTACACCGCCTCCCAGTTCCCCGATCCCGTGACCCAGGTGATCGACGACGAGCGGCGTGAGGCGTACGCTGCGTCCGCGAGCCGCCAGTTCGAGACAGAACACTTCCTCGTTGCCACCTACCGACCGCCACCCGAGGTCTTCTCCCGCGCGGCCGCCTTCTTCGTCCAAGGCGAACGGGGCCGCGGCCCCCGGGTCGAATGGGAGCGCGTCCTTGCGGGATTCGAGACCGAACTCCTCGCCCTCGGGCAACGGCTCGCCGGTGCTCTCGAGCTCGAGCGCCTCGATAGCTGCGGGCTGCTTACCCACCTACACGAGTGCCTCACCGGTCTCGCGCACCCGGTCCACACGCCGCCCCACGGCGCCTATCTCAACGTCCTCCTCGCCGATCAGGAGCTCGTGGGCGGCTTCGAGCCCCGGATCGGCGAGCTCACGATCCGCGCGGTCGCGATCCACGGCTACCCCTACGAGTCACACGGGGGGCAGGCGGACTTCTTAGACGCGCTCGGTCTCCCCTTCCGCCGCTCGCATCGCCTCATCCCGCTTGGGCCCCAGGCCGCTGCGAAACAGATCCGGCGCCATCAGCTGCAGTGGTTCAAGAAGCGGAAAGGCGCTGCGGCGTGGGTCCAGGACCTGGTCGCCAAAGGGGGGACAGCTCCGCAGCGCGACGACGAGCTCTGGCTCGATCAGGACGCCCGGGGCCTCGCCGAAGACGCGGCCCGGGCGGCGGCCGAGAACGCGAGCGAGAGCGTGCGGTTCGCCTTCTTCACCCAGGTCGCGATCGTCATGGACGCCGACCCCGCCCGCGCCGGGTCGGCCGCGTGGGAAATCCTCAAGGCGCTGCACGAGCACGGATTCCCTGCACGGCTCGAGCGCGTGAACGCCCTTGAGGCCTTCCTCGGCAGCCTCCCCGGCCACGGCTACCCGAACCTGCGGCGGCCACTCCTTTCGACGCGCAACATCGCCGACCTGTTGCCGCTCACGAGTGTCTGGCCTGGCCTCGCCACGAACCCCTCTCCCTACTTCCCGCAGGGGAGTCCGCCGCTCTTGTGGGCAGAGACATCCGGGAGCACGCCGTTCCGGGTGAACCTCCACGACTCGGACGTCGGACACACGCTCGTGCTCGGGAGAACGGGATCGGGGAAATCGGTCCTCCTCGCCCTGCTCGCCGCCCAGTTCCGGCGCTACCCCGAGGCGCAGGTGTTTGCCTTCGACGTCGGCTACTCGATGTGGGCCTTGGCACAAGCGGCGGGAGCGAGGCACTACGACTTGGCCCACGGTCGGGTGGATGTGCACGCCTTCCAGCCGCTCGCCCACATCGACGACGACGCGGAGCGCGCGTGGGCCGCCGACTGGCTGGAGACGGTGTTCGGGCTCCAGAACGTCACGGTCACCCCCGCCTCCCGCGCGCGCATCGATCGGGCCTTGGAACTCGTGGCGCGAAACGAGCGCCCCCACCGCACGCTGCTCGAGCTGGCCGTCCAGCTTCAGGACGAGGCGCTCTCACTCGCGTTGCGCCCCTACACCGTAGCGGGCAACTACGGCCAGCTCCTCGACGCCCAAGTCGATACCCTGCTGGACGGACGCTTCCAAGTGTTCGAGCTCAAGCACCTGCTCGCCCTAGACGACCGGATAGCCCTCCCCGTGCTGCTCTATCTGTTCCGCCGCATCGAGGGGCGGCTCGACGGGAGCCCGACCCTCATCATCATCGACGAGGCCTGGATGGCCCTGATGCACTCGCTCTTCGGCGCGCGGGTGAATCAGTGGCTCCTGCAGCTGCGCAAGCAGAACACCGCCGTCGTGCTCGCGACCCAGAGCCCGGCGCAGCTCGCCGAGCTGCCGCACCGCCACACGATCCTCGACTCGTGCGTCACGAAGATCTACCTCCCGAACCCCGACGCCGAGACCGCGACCCAAGCGCCCCTCTATCGCGCGCTGGGCTTGAACGACCGCGAGATCGCGATCCTCGCCCTGGCGACCCCCAAGCGGGACTACTTCTTCAAGTCCCCCCGCGGGAGCCGGCTCTTCGACCTGGGGCTCGGTCCCGTCGCCCTCAGCTTCCTCGCCGC
>DATLKW010000408.1:0-3485 GCA_035538175.1 Gemmatimonadales bacterium
CCACACCCCGCGACCGAGTCGCGAGGACATCAAGGCCGCGCTCGCCGGCAATCTGTGCCGCTGCACGGGGTACCTGAAGATCTACGAGGCCGTGGAGCTCGCCGCGGCGCGGCTGCGGGGCGAGGACGCCCGGCCGGTGCCGGAAACGGTATATGGGCATCGCTGAGAAGCGGGAGGGCGCGTTCCAGATCGTCGGCCGCGCGCTACGCAAAGTGGATGCGACGGCCAAGGTGACGGGGGTGACGCGGTTCGCCGACGACCTGATGCTGCCTCGGATGCTGTACGCCAAGCTGCTGCGTAGCCCGCACCCCCACGCCCGCATCCGCGCCGTCGACGCCTCGGGCGCCGCGGTCCTGCCGGGGGTCAAGGCCATCCTCACCGGCCGGGACTTGCCGATCCCCTTCGGCATCCTCCCCGTGAGCCAGGACGAGCATGCGCTCGCGCTCGACAAGGTGCGCTTCGTGGGGGACCCGGTCGCCGCCGTGGCCGCGACGAGCGAAGAGGTCGCGACGGCGGCCCTCGGGCTGATTCGCGTCACCTACGACCCGCTCGCGGCCATCACGGACGCCCTCCACGCGGTCGCGCACCCTGATCCACCCATCCACGAGAGCGGCGACTCAGGGAACCTGCACAAGTTGATCAACCTCGAGTTCGGCGATGTCGAGGCGGGCTTCGCCGGTGCCGACCTGGTCCGCGAGGACGTCCTCTTCTTCGAGGGCAGTACGCACCTGCCGATGGAGCAGCATGCGGCGCTGGCGGAGTGGTCGCCCGACGGGAAGCTCACGCTGTGGAGCTCGACGCAAACCCCGCACTACGTCCATCGCGCGCTCGCCAAAGTGCTGGAGCTCGCGCCCGCCCGCATTCGCGTCATCGCCTGCCCGAACGGCGGCGCGTTCGGTGGCAAGAGCGACCCGTTCGGCCACGAGCTCGTGGTGGCGAAGTTGGCGATGGTCACGGGGCGCCCGGTGAAGATCACGCTCACGCGGGAGGAAGTGTTCTACTGCCACCGCGGGCGCCACCCGACGCTCATGTGGGTGAAGACCGGGGTGACGAAGGACGGTGCCATTACGGCCATGCACTTCAAGTCGCTCCTCGACGGGGGAGGCTACGGGTCCTACGGCGTGGCCAGCACGTACTACACGGGCGCGCTACAGACCGTCACCTATCCCGTGCCTCGCTACAAGTTCCAGGGCGCGCGCGCGTTCACAAACAAGCCGCCGTGCGGTCCCAAGCGCGGTCACGGCACGCCCCAGCCGCGCTTCGCGCTCGAGGTGCACCTCGACAAGATCGCCGAGGCCCTCGCGATGGACCCGGCGGAGCTCCGCCTCCGGCACCTCGTCGCGCCCAACTCGCTCACGGCCAACTGGCTCCGGATCGGGAGCATGGGGCTCGGCGCCTGCATCGAGAAGGTGGTGC
The DNA here is from genome assembly GCA_035538175.1 of Gemmatimonadales bacterium. Lineage (GTDB taxonomy): Bacteria > Gemmatimonadota > Gemmatimonadetes > Gemmatimonadales > GWC2-71-9 > AG41. The sequence goes on from DATLKW010000408.1 coordinate 1,417, forward strand.
AGGGCTCGGGATGGAAGGAGAAGCATCGGCGGCTGCCCTACGGCCGCGGCGTCGGTCTGGCGTGCTCCTCGTATATCACGGGCGCCGGCCTGCCGATCTACTGGAACCCGATGCCGCATTCGGGCGTGCAGCTCAAATGCGACCGGGGCGGGGGCGTCACCGTGTTCTGCGGCTCGACCGAGATCGGGCAGGGATCGGATTCGATCCTCGCGATGATCGTGGCCGAAGTCTTGGGGATCGAGGTCGGCGACGTCGCCGTCGTCACCGGCGACACCGACCTGACGCCCGTGGACCTCGGGAGCTACTCAAGCCGGGTGACGCTGATGACGGGCAACGCCGCGATTCAAGCGGCCGAGCGGGCGCGCGCCCTGCTCGCGCGCCACGCGGCGGCGAAGCTCGAGATCCCCGCAGAGCGCATCGCGTTCGCCGGCCGCCGCGTGTTCGACGTGGCGCGCCCCGAGCACGGACTCGCCTTTGCGGACGCCGTACAACTCGCGGAGGCGGCCGCGGGCACCGTCGGGACCGTGGGATCCTACACCCCACCCCCCGGTCCCGGCCGCTACCGGGGGTCGGGGGTCGGGCCGTCGCCCGCGTACTCCTACAGCGCCTGTGTCGCGCTGGTGGACGTCGATCCCGCGACCGGGGTCGTGCGCGTGCCCACGATCTGGATCGCGCACGATGCGGGACGTGTGATCAACGCGGCGAGCGTGATGGGCCAGATCGAGGGCTCCGTCTACATGGGGCTGGGCGAGGCCCTGATGGAGGAGATGGCCTATCGCGGCAACCGCAACGTCATGCACAAGATGCCGAGCCTGCTCGAATACAAGAGTCCCACGACGCACGAGATGTGCGACGTGATCACCTACTTGGTCGAGGCCCCGGACCCGAACGGCCCGTTCGGGGCGAAGGAGTGCGGCCAGGGGCCGCTCCTCCCGGTGCCGCCCGCGGTGGCGAACGCCGTGTACGACGCCGTGGGGGTGCGGATCGACGAGGTTCCGATCACGCCCGAGAAGGTGTACAAGGCGCTCCGGCGCAAGGAGAAGGGCGAGACGCCGCGCTTCGGTCCCGCGGGTTTCCCGGCGATTGCGTGGCCCGAGCCGCTGCGGGTGCCGCCGCCATGGGAAGGCGGGGACGGCTCGGCCGCGGGCGGCTCCCGGCCTCTGGAGCGGGGGCACGCCCCCAAAGCGGCGAGACGCTGATGCTCCGCCTGCCCACGTTCACCTACCTCGAACCACGCACGCTGGCCCAAGCGCTCGCGCAGAAGCGCGACGCCGGCCCAGCGGCGAGCTACGTCGCCGGGGGCACGGACCTGTACCCCAACATGAAGCGGCGCCAGCAGGAGCCGCGCACCGTCATTTCACTGATGCGTATCCCGGAGCTCGCCCGCTCGGCGATGGGGGAGGAGGGAGCGGGGGCCGGGGCGGTGGTGGGATCCTGCCTCACCCTCACCGCGCTCGGCGAGGCGCCGGGCCTCCGCCAGCGCTACCCGGCCCTCGTCCGGGCGGCGGCCTTCGTGTCGACGCCGCTGTTGCGCAACATGGGGACGCTCGGCGGCAACCTGTGCCTCGATACGCGGTGCAACTACTACGACCAGACCTACGAGTGGCGCCAGGCCATCGACTTCTGCATGAAGAAGGACGGCGCGATCTGTTGGGTAGCCCCTCATAGCCCGAGGTGCTGGGCCGTCTCCAGTTCGGACACGGCGCCAGTCGCTGTTGCGTTGCGGGCTCAACTGAAGCTGATAAGCGCGCATGGCGAGCGGACCGTGGACGCGGGCGATTTTTTCCGCGACGACGGCATTGAGTATCTGAGTCGTCGGCCGGACGAAATCCTTGCGAGCATCGAAATGCCGCTCTACGCCGGTTGGCGGATGACATACCAGAAACTGCGGCGGCGTGGCTCGTTCGACTTTCCGATCCTTGGCGTCGCCGCCGCGGCTCGCTTGTGTGATGGCGTCGTGGAGGATGTGAGACTGGTGCTCGGCGCAGTTGGTTCGTCGCCGGTCGATCAGTCGGAGTTAGCGCGCTCGCTCATAAACCAGCGGCCTTCGTTCGAGGCGGTCAAAGCCG
>DATLKW010000409.1:0-3571 GCA_035538175.1 Gemmatimonadales bacterium
GGTTTCGAGCACCGGCGAAGCGCTGCCGGCGAGGTTACGCTCGGCCTCGTGCCCCAACCGCTGCTTGCGGTACCGGCCGATCAGGTCCCCGTCCGGGCCGATGAGGACGCCGTGTTGTAGCGGGCCTCGCCGTCTGCCTCGGTCATCCCCGCCACCAGGCGGATCTTCATCTCAGCCGCCAGGGCCGCGAGCCGACGGTAGTAGGTTCCCGCCGGGATGGGCTCCCCCAGTGCCCGGTACGCCGGCAACGGGATACGCTTGTCGGCGATGGCGTAGCCGTCGAGGAAGCACTCCGTCGTGCACACGATCTGGGCCCCGGTGTCGGCCTCGCGGCTGTAGGACCGACCTTCGAACGTTCCGGCGTATTTCAGGGCGGGGCTCGCGGGCGCGCGCGCGTTGTCGCCCGGGGCGCACGCGGCAACGACCAGGGCCGCGCAAAGGCTATCGAGCCGCATGACAGCGCCCTTTCGAGGTGGCGGGGCGACGTGGAGTATGGTGACTCTGGGGAGGAGGCACAAGGAAGCGTCTTTTCCTCTCGGAGGCGCTCGCTCGGCCGACTGGCGGCGCGGCCGTCACCAGTGTCCGTGCATACGCGCCGTGTCCCCGAGAAACGCATACTGGATCGCCGTCAGGTACCGTGTCGCCACGAGCCAGATGCTCGTCGGTCCCACGCTGTTGAGGCGCGAGACGAAATCCTCAGCCTTGCGGTAACTCCCGAGGTAGAGCTCTCCACGGGCCAGCAGGTCCGCCTGGCCCGCCGCAGTGGCGTTCTCCGCCACGTAGTCGACCTTGAAGTCGTCGACGAACTGCGCCATGGCGAACACGCTCACCGGTTCACTTTTCAATTGCTCGATTTGTCGCTGTATGATCGGGAAGGCGAGGTCGGGCTTGGGCGTACTCACGTACGCCCCACCCACGGGAAGCGCGCGGTCGAGAAACGGGGCGTACGCCGCGTAGGAGAGACTCCGCTCTGTGCGGATGGCGTAATGCAGCTCGGACGAGAGGAGCTGCGTCGCAACACGGAATCCCCAGTAGTCGCTACTCGTCGGGGGCGGACCCGCGAACAAGCCGAGCAAGTAGGTGGTGGCCGTGGTGGGGCGATGTTCGATCAACCACTGAGGGTTCCGTCGTTCAGGTGGCGCGGGCAGCGTCCAGTGGTAGTCGCCGCGGGGCAACCTGCCGAGCGTGGCCGCCACCAGTGACTCGACGCGGGCCCGGGTGACGTTGCCCACCACCACGAGAAGCATCCGGGAGGTGACGATCTGGCCCTGCAGATACGCCCGGAGATCTTCGACGGTGAGCGTCATGAGAGACGCCGGCGTCCCGGAGGGGTCGAGGGAGTAGGGGTGATCGGGAAACAGGGATCGGAGCGCGAGGGCCCGGAGGCGTAGGTCCGGCTGGGTATAGCGGCGACGCGCTCTTGCGAGGAGCTTCCCGCGCGCCTCGGCCACGGCTTCTGCAGAAAGCACCGGGTGCACGACCCGGTCGGCGAACGCGAGCCATACCGAATCCAGGTCTTCGGCCAGGGCCGTGAAGCCGAAGACCGTCCAGTCGGCCTCGGGCTCAAGCGTGACGACGGCACCGCTGCGGGCGATTCGGCGTCGCGCCTCGCGTCCGGGGAAGAGCGCCGTCCCGTATTCGGATGCCTCGAGAAGCAGCGCCTCGATACCGGCGGTTCGCTCGCTCAGCTGGCGCGAGCCGCCGAGGAGGTAGAGACGTACGGCCACGACGTCGTCCGTCGGCCGGACGCGGTGAATCACCCGGAGACCTGACACGTCGTAGGCGGTCGTGAGCGAGTCGGGCGCGACCCGTCGCGCCAGCGGGCGCGCCGCGGTGGGCCGGGCGACGGCGAGCAGGGCCGTCGCGATGATTGGCAGGGGCAGTGAGCGGCGTCGTGTCAAGGCTTGCTCGGAGGCATCACCCGGGCGAGCCAGGCGGCGAGCTGATCGATCGTCGTGGGAGGGGCGAGCACGCCGATCACGCGAGGCCGTGTTTCGACGTAGTCGCGGGCGAAGCGGCGGAGATCGACGATCGACCGGGCCGCTAGTCGGTCCGAGTAGCTCAGGTAGTAGTCCATGCTGGCGCTCCCCCACCAGAAGGCGAGCTGGGGGGCAAGGGTCGCCGTCCGCTCGAGCGTCAGCACCTGCTGCACCTGCCGATCCTTCTTGCCGATCCCCAGGCCCCCGCTATCGACGCCTTCGAGCGTCGCGAGCTCGTCGAGCTCGCCCACGATCAGAGTCAGCGCCTCCTCGGCCTGCTCGGGAGTCGTTTTCCCCACGAACTCGATCAGCCCGGTCCGGTCGCGGGTCCTGTAGGACCCCTCGAGGTACTGGAACGGCCCGTGGTCGACGAGGCGCTCTTGGAAGGCGGAAGCCGGGTCGTCGAGCAAGGCGAAGAGCACGTCGGCTGCGTAGGTCGAGGCCGTGTCCGCAGCGACGCCCGGGCCCGGCAACGCGACGCGGATCGTGACGTCGGGGACGTCGTCAGCGAGCAAAATCACAGTGCTCGCGGGCCGGGCGACGACCGGCGCAATCAGACGATCGGCGAAGGGGTCCGGGCCGCGTTTCCAGTTGCGGAAGCGACGCTGGGCCTGCTCGACGACGTGGTCGTACGACACGTCGCCCGTCACGATGAGCGCGGCATTGTTGGGCACGTAGTAGCGCGCGTGTGTCGCCCGTAAGCGCTCGAGGGTGATCCCCGCGAGAGATGTCGAGTCGCCGGACACGTCCTTGCGGCTCCACGACGAGCCCCAGAGCGCTCGCTCCACGCGCCGCGCGAGCCGCGCCTCCGGATCGGACTCGTCCCGGTGGAGCTCATCGAGGACCACCGGGAGTTCCTCTTTGAGGTCGCTCTTGGAGAACCGGACGTCTTGGATGAACTGCCCCATGAGCTCGATCGCGTCATCGACGTTGTTGGACGGGACGGTCACGAAGTAGTAGACCACTTCCTCGTCCGTTGCGCCGTTCCAGCGGCCGTGTAGGCGACTCGCCTCGCGGGCGAATGCCGTCGCGTCCCCCCGATAGGAGCGGAACAAGATGTGCTCGTAAAGATGGGCGAGCCCCTCCTCCGCAGAATCCTGTGTGAAGGCGCCATTCCGAACCGCGACAAGCACGGTGGCAAGCGGAACCGCGCCGCTCGCGACGACGATCACGTCGAGCCCGTTCTCAAGTCGGCTGCGGTGAATAGGACGGGCGAGCGCGGAGTCCTGGGGGAGGAGACGATTGATCGGGCTCGCAATCCCGACGAGCACTAGCGCCAGCGTGGTGGACGCGATCCCCGAGGGTACCGAGCGCCCTGTCCCGGCGCGCATGGGGGCGGAGGATCGACGCGGCCGCTTCCCGCAGCTGTCCCGCGACCGTACCGGAGGCGCTGGGGAGGGGGTCCTGCGGCGGCCTTCGTTCCCTCCGCGTGCGCGGGGGAGCCATCTCGACAGAGTCGTTGAGCTCACGGGCGTTCTTGGCGCACTACTGCCGCCGGAGGCGCGTGCCTCACGAAGCGTGCCGCGTCCCGTTCAGGCACGTCACGCAGCGGCGTGTTGCGAACATACCACAGCTCTCATCTATCCTACCTA
>DATLKW010000410.1:0-2051 GCA_035538175.1 Gemmatimonadales bacterium
CGCGTCAGTCACGGTCGGCCGCTCGCCCCCGCGCCCATAGCACGCCGGGCCGGGCACCGCCCCGGCGCTCTCCGGGCCAACGCGCAGCGCGCCGCCCTCGTCGACGCGCGCGATGCTCCCGCCGCCCGCGCTCACGGTCTCGATCAGCACCGCGGGCAGCGCGAGCGGGATGCCGGCGACCGCGCCCCAGCCGTCGCTCACGGGCGTGCCGTCGGCGACGAGGCTCGCATCCGCGCTCGTGCCGCCCATGTCGAGCGTCAGGAGGTTCGCGAGGCCCACGGCGGCGCCCACCAACTGAGCCCCGATCACGCCGCCCGCGGGACCCGAGAGCGCGAGCCCCGCCGCGTGCACGCTCGCCGCGGCCGGCGCGCGCGTGCCTCCGCTCGAGGTCATCACGCGGAGGGCGCCGACGCCCCGTCCGGCGAGGCGGTCTTCGACCTGCTCGAGGTAGGCAGAGACTTTGGGGCGCAGGTACGCTTCGACGGTCGTCGTGCTGGTGCGCTCGAACTCCCGGAAGACTGGCAGGACCTCGTGACTCGGGGCGACGGGCACGCCTGGGAGCGCCTGTCGCAGCGCGGCGGCGAGGCGCCGCTCGTGCGCCGGGTCGCGGAAGCTGAACAGGAGGGCGACGGCGACGGCCTCGGGCGCGAGGGCCCGCACGCGCGCGACGACGCGGGCGATCTCGGAATCCGCGAGCGGCTCGAGCACGGCCGTCGCGCCGATCCGTTCGGCGACGCCGACGACATCGCTCGGGGCCACGAGCGGGGCGGGATGGTCGCGCGCGAGGTCATAGAGCGCCGCTCGGTCCTGGCGCCTGAGCCAAAGCAGGTCTTCGAATCCCCGCGTCGTGACCAGCACCACGCGCGCCCCACGGCGTTCGAGCAGGGCGTTGGTGGCGATCGTGGTGCCGTGCACCAACAGCTCGATGGCACGGCCCGCGGACGGGGAGGCGGATTCGCCGGTTGCTGCCGTGGTTCCGCGGGCGGGCGTGGGGTCGAGCGCCGCGAGTGCGGCGAGGAGGCCCTCCGTGGGATCGTTGGGCGTCGTCACGACCTTGCGCACCTCGATCGATCCGAGGGCGTCGAGCGCGACGACGTCCGTGAACGTGCCGCCGATGTCGGCCCCCGCGCGCGACGTCCCCCGCCCCACCGTCAGCCGCTCCCCCGGGTGCGCCACCGGTCCGCGGCGAGCGCGCCCGCGAAGCCGAGGGACGCCAGGACGCAGAGCGCTCCAACCCAGTCCCCGAGCCAGACGTAGGGCGGGACCACAGCGCTCGTGCGCACGCGCCCCGCGACGGCGGTGTCGACTTCGAGATCCGTGGCGTCGTAGGTTCGCCCGAGGGGATCGACGAATTCGGAGATGCCGTCGTTGGCGGCGCGGGCGATCCCCGTGCGGGTCTCGATGGCCCGCATGACGAGGTGGGCCGCGTGCTGGTAGGGACCCGCGGTGCGCCCGTACCACGCGTCGTTGGTGATGTTGACGAGGAAGTCGGCCCCCGCCCGGCGGTAGCGGCGGGCCAGGTCCTCGAACGCCGATTCGTAGCAGATGAGCACGCCGAAGCGCCCGAGCGACGTCCGATAGAGCGGCAGCGTGGGCCCCGGTGCGAAGCCGCCGGACCAGTTCCCGAGACCGGGCACGCTGCGGAACAGCCGCACGGGAACGAACGGGACGCGCTCCACGACCGGGACGAGATAGTGTTTGGCGTAGATGGGATAGGGCCGCCATCGCCCGGTCGAATCGTAGAAGAAGGCGGCGTTGTAGTAGACGTCTCGACTCTCGGCGTACAGCGTGCCGGTGAGAATCGGCGTGCCGGTGGTTCGCGCGAGCGCGGCGATCTGCGCGTCCCAGCCGGGCATTTCCGCGAGCCATCCGGGCACCGCCGCCTCGGGCCACAGCAGCAGATCGAGCCGCGTGCGCGCCCGGAGGGCGCGCGACATGTCGACGAGCCGTGCCATCACGCTGTCAAGGTGCCCGGGGTCCCATTTCTCGCGGAAGGCCTCGTTCGGCTGGATGAGGCCCACGGCGCCGAGGTCCTGCTCGGGCAGGGTGTG